>NZ_LSIW01000133.1:0-157404 GCF_001556435.1 Streptococcus sp. CCH5-D3 | reverse complement strand
AGAAATAATGATGTTAGGGTCTTTAATTCCGATTAATTCTGTGGTATTCTTAATAGGTCTCATAAGTTCTTCCTAATGGTAGTTTCGTCGCTTTTCATTATAGTTCTTATGGGACTTTTTGTGTATACTCAAAAAGCTCTATAATCTCTATAGTGGTTTTACCCACTACAGAAATTATAGAGCCGTAATCAGATAAGATCAGCTTTGGCTGGTCTTTTTTTAACCATTTGTAGGCTAAAACTCTCCATTAATGATTTCTTGTAGCTTAATTTACGAACTTTTATTCTAAACGTTTCGGACGGGCTAGTTGGGTTTTGTGGCTCTTTAATTTAGGGATGATTGTTGCTATAATTAGTTCAAGCATAGGAGGATGAATCATGATTGGACCTGTGGAAATGGGTGCTTTGTTGAAAAAAATTCGTTTATCAAAGAATTTGACATTGAAAGAACTTGCTAGTGATTATTTATCAGTATCTTTCTTATCAAAATTTGAACGTGGAGAATCTGATATCTCATTATCTAGATTTTTTCTTTTGTTAGATAAATTGGATGTCAGTATTGAAGAGTTCTATGGTATTTTATCTCAAGATAATCCGACTCATACTGAAAAGTTATTAGAAAGTGCTAGTAAGGCTTATTATCAAAACGATAGTTTATCGTTACAGAAGTACGCTGGAGAAGAGCGTCGTAAATTTGAGCTCACACAAGACAAATCATTTCTCTATAACAGTATTATGCTAGAATCTTTTTTGGCAAGTGTTTCAAATAAAGAGGTTGATGAAAATAAGGTAAGGGAATTAACAGACTATCTTTTTAGCATTGAACAATGGGGAAAAAGAGAGTTAATCATATTAGGAAATAGTATGTCGTTTATTTCCACCCAGACACTTAATGTTTTGACCAAGGAGATTGTGTATAGAACTAGACTTTTTGGAAATAGCGACTCAAATCAAAGAATCCGAATTAGTCTTCTTATTAATGCAGCTTATGAATTTTTACGACGTGATGAACTAGATTCAGCGAAATACTATTTAGATTTAGTCAATGATAGTGGAATTCCTGAGGTCCTCTTATATGAAAGACATGAGTTGATATTTGTAATGGGGTCTTACTTGATAAAGTCGGGTGAAGTTGCTGAAGGGAGAAATCTAATTGAGGGGTGTTTAGAAACTCTTAGGACTTTAGGTGCGGAAAAGTTATTGCTTGCTAAGGAATCAGAGTATCAAGAGTTGTTAAATTCCACTATATGACAATTTTATAGAGTGAGTTAAAAAATAGAATAAACTAAGACCATAGTACGACATCACTATGGTTTTTAATTTTCAATGGATATATGGTATTCCAATGTCTTCAATTTATCCAACTGATTATATACCAAGGTGATTTAGATTGTGAGGAAATCTATGAGAACCTATATTCTTAAATACAAGTATGACAATTTAGTTCATATCCTACTGTTAGCACTGAATGCTGCTATTTTCGTGAGTGCCTCGGTAACCTTAGCTTTAATGACGAATCAGCTGGTATCTAAGCGAATCCAATCTTTTTTAGCTCTCTTAGGTCTAGAGGTAGGTCTTTACATTATTTATTTAGTTTTGAATTATATTATTGCGGTACATCAAACAAAATTAATCCAAAAAATGACTTTGTCTATTCGTCAGTCTTATCTTAGTAAAATTATTCACCATTCTTTTAGTGAATTTAGAAAGAGTGATATTGGAGAGCATCTCTCAGTATTAAATAATGATATCCAATTGATTGAATCAAATGGCTTTTCAAGTATTTATACTCTTTGTTCAACAGTATTCACCACTTTGTTTTCAATTATCGCCTTATTAAGTTATGATGTAAGGATTGTTCTGCTAGCCATTTTTTTAACTTTGTGTCTGACTTATCTTCCCAAACCATTTACCAATAAAATGCAGAAATCAATGGAGATATTTTCCAAAGCGAATGAGGAGCTTGTTTCTGGAATAAGCGATCAGTTATATGGATATGCGGATGTTTATTACGCTAGTCGTAAACAGATATTTCTTAGACAAGTGAGGTCCATTGTTGAGAAATATATTGTACAAAAAATTATTTTTACAAAAAGAAAGACTAGCACTGAGACGCTGATGGCTTTATTTTCAGTTATCGCCCAGATGTTGATACTTCTTCTAACTGGCTTGTTAATTATTTTTGGAAATATTACTGTTGGAACCATTACCTCAGTAGGACAGATATCAGGTAATATTTTTAACTCTCTATCCACCATTAATCAGCTGCAAGTGACCATTAAGTCTGTCAATCCTATCTTAAAAAAATTTCACGATTTTCCAGAGGGTCCAAAGACTTGTATAGCGACAATTCAGGATGTTCATTTTGAGAATGTAAGTTATCATTTTGGAGAGAAGGCTATTTTTGAGGGATTCACCCAAACCTTTAAAAAAGGAGGCAAGTATGCTATTACTGGATGCTCAGGTAGTGGGAAGTCAACCCTGCTTAATATATTCCTAGGCAATCTTAAAGATTACGAGGGAACAATCTTGTTTGGAAAATTGGAGTCAAAAGAGATTGATGAGAACTCAATCGTGTCTAAATGTGCCTATGTTGGGAGTCAAACTCATATCTATAATGATACCTTGAGGAACAATCTAACTCTTTGGAATGAAGTTATTACTGATACGCAGATCAAGGAAGTTCTTGAAAGAGTTAATCTTTTATCTTTCTTAAGTCGTATAGATGAGCAAGTAAGCGACGGTAGCTTTTCGGAGGGTCAAAAACAAAGAATAGGCCTGATAAGAGCGTTTTTAAAAGGAAGTTCTGTTGTGATTTTTGATGAAGCCACTGCAAATCTTGACCATAATAATGCTACTCGTATTGAGCACCTTTTATTAAGTGATCCTAATATCACTTATATCACGGTTACCCACCATCTTATAAAGGGAAATGAACCATATTTTGATAAGATTATTCGTTTGGGAGAGGGGACTGAGTAAATGTTTCATATGATAAATGCTTAGGATTTATTTCAATTTTACTAACGGCAGTCAAAGTGCTATAATGTAAGGGATTGTGAATTTAGCAAGCTTTGCTATTTTCAAAAAAGAAAAAACAAATCAGAGATACAAATCTCTTAGAAGAGGTGAATCCCATGGGACGTAAATGGGCTAATATCGTTGCTAAGAAAACTGCTAAAGATGGTGCAAACTCTAAGGTTTACGCTAAGTTTGGTGTCGAAATTTATGTGGCTGCTAAACAAGGTGAACCAGATCCAGAATCAAACTCAGCTTTGAAATTTGTTTTGGAGCGTGCTAAACAAGCGCAAGTGCCAAAACACGTTATTGATAAGGCCATTGATAAGGCTAAAGGTAACACTGATGAAACTTTCGTTGAAGGACGTTATGAAGGTTTTGGACCAAATGGTTCTATGATTATCGTAGATACTTTGACTTCAAACGTTAACCGTACAGCTGCTAACGTACGTACTGCCTTTGGTAAAAACGGTGGTAACATGGGTGCTTCAGGTTCTGTTTCATACATGTTTGATAAAAAAGGTGTTATCGTTTTTGCAGGTGAAGATGCAGACGCAATCTTTGAACAATTGCTTGAAGCAGATGTAGAAGTTGAAGATGTAGAAGCAGAAGATGGTACTATCACTGTTTATACTGAGCCAACAGATCTTCACAAAGCTTTGGAAGCTCTCCGTGCTAACGGACAAGAAGAGTTCCAAGTGACTGAACTTGAAATGATTCCACAAACTGAGGTTACTCTTGAAGGTGAAGACCTTGAAGTTTTCGAAGGACTTATTGATGCGCTTGAAGCAGACGATGATGTTCAAAAGGTATATCACAACGTAGCAGATATGTAATCTCATTCAGCACTTTCCGTCATAAGGAAAGTGTTTTTATGTGGTCTGTCTAAGGATTTGTCTTGCTTGTCCTGACTTAATCTGATATAGTAGTAGCCAAGTGAATTATTGGAGGAATACGAAATATGAATATGATGCTAGTTTTGGCCATTTATGTGGTCGCAATTGTTGCTTATGTGGCTTTCAGCCGTCGTCGCCAAGCAAAGGCCCAGGAAGATCGTTTTGCAGGTCTTGCTAAGGGTGCTGAAGTTGAAACAATTGGTGGTTTGATTGCTGTTGTTGATGAGATTGATAAAGAGAATAACCGTATCGTTTTGGATGCAGAAGGTGTCTTCTTGACCTTTGATTTGAGTCGTTCAATCATGAAAGTGATTACGCCAGCACCAACTACAGAGACAGCAGAAACAACTAAAAAGACAATTATTGAAGAAGATTCAGCAATTGAGTCTTCTGATGAAAACTAAGATGTGTATTTGAGACTAGGTTAAATCCTGGTCTTTTTGCGTTTTCTAATCTTATCGGTATTAAAAGCTGTTCAGAACCCCTGAAAATGTGGTAAAATAAAGGGTAAACTATATTTAGAGGATATTCCATGTTTAAATTTAGAAAAAAATCTCATCAAGAGGTTCTAGTCAATATTCCCAACCATATTGGCATTATTATGGATGGAAATGGCCGTTGGGCTAAAAAACGTCTACAACCACGTGTGATGGGGCATAAGGCTGGGATGGATGCCTTGCAAAAGGTAACTATCGAAGCGTCACAACTTGGAGTTAAGGTATTGACAGTCTATGCCTTCTCAACTGAAAACTGGTCACGCCCACAGGATGAAGTGAAATTCATCATGAATTTGCCAGTTGAATTTTTTAACAAGTATGTACCAGAATTAGATAAAAACAATGTTCGTATTTTAACTATTGGGGATAATAGTCGTCTACCTAAGGAAACCTTAGATGCTCTTGAAAAAGCAGTTGAGCAGACGAAACATAATTCTGGTTTGGTACTCAATTTTGCACTTAACTATGGTGGCCGTGCGGAGATTGTATCTGCAGTTCAAGCGATTGCTAAAGAAGTTGAAGCAGGCAAACTCTCTCTTGAAGCTATTGATGAAGATCTTATTGCTAAGCATTTGATGACAGACAAGTTGCCTTACCTCTATCGTGATCCGGATTTGATTATCCGTACAAGTGGTGAGCTTCGTCTTAGTAATTTCTTGCCTTGGCAATCGGCCTATAGTGAGTTTTACTTCACGGATGTTTTCTGGCCAGACTTTGACCAGAAAGGTTTACGTCAAGCTATCTCTGACTACAATAAACGTCACCGTCGCTTTGGTGGTGTCTAGAAAGGACCTCTCATGCAAGAACGTTTAATTGGTGGGGGTGTGGCAGCAGCCATTTTCCTCCCATTGCTCTTTATCGGTGGTCTTCCTTTCCAACTTTTAGTTGGAGCTATGGCCATGGTTGCGGTGTCTGAGATGCTTCGTATGAAGCACTTGGAGATTTTCTCTATCGAGGGTATTTTATCAATGGTGGCAGCCTTTATCTTGGCTGTTCCGATTGACCAGTATTTTATCAGCCTTCCAACAAATGCTAGTGTGACAGGATTTGCTGTTATTTCATTTTTGATTCTAGCAGGAACTGTCCTTAATAGCGACCACTATTCTTTTGATGATGCAGCTTATCCCATTGCTTCAGCCTTTTATGTTGGTTTTGGTTTCCAAAATCTTATTGCGGCACGTATGGATAGCTGGGAAAAAGTTCTTTTTGCCCTTTTTATTGTTTGGGCAACAGATATTGGTGCCTACCTCTTTGGTCGTCAATTTGGTCAGAACAAGCTATTGTCAAAAGTATCACCAAACAAGACTATTGAAGGTAGTGTCGGTGGTATCTTATCAGCAATCATTGTAGCCCTTATCTTTGGTTTGATCAACCACGGAGTTTATGCTCCTCACAGCTTCTTCTGGTTGCTTATCTGTACTATTCTCTTTAGTATCTTTGGTCAATTTGGTGATTTGGTAGAATCAGCTATTAAACGCCACTTTGGCGTTAAAGACTCAGGCAATCTCATTCCTGGGCATGGTGGTATTTTGGACCGTTGTGATAGCTGGATCTTTGTTTTCCCAATCATGCACTTCCTAGGACTTTTTTAAGAGTGGAGGTGTCTAGATGAAAGCTATTATTACCTTTTTACTGATTTTCTGTGTGATTGTCGTCTTCCATGAGTTTGGTCATTTCTTTTTCGCCAAACGCTCAGGAATTTTGGTTCGTGAATTTGCCATTGGTATGGGACCGAAAATTTTTGCACATACAGGTAAGGATGGTACCGTTTATACTATCCGTATCCTCCCTTTGGGTGGTTATGTCCGTATGGCTGGTTGGGGTGAAGATACAACTGAGATTAAAACAGGTAGCCCTGCCAGTCTAACGATTGGATCAGATGGTAAGGTAAGACGTATCAACCTTTCGGATCGCCAGGTTGACCAGACGGCTTTGCCTATGAACGTCACTGCCTATGATTTGGAAAATAAGTTAACCATTACAGGCCTAGTCCTAGATGAGACCAAGACCTATGAGGTTGACCATGATGCCACTATCGTTGAGGAGGATGGTACAGAACTTCGTATCGCTCCTAAGGATGTCCAATATCAAAATGCTAGCATTTGGGGACGCTTAATTACCAACTTTGCTGGTCCTATGAATAACTTCATTCTTGGGGTGCTTGTCTTTATTATCTTAGCCTTTGTTCAAGGTGGTGTTCAAGACACATCGACCAACCGTATCCAGGTGGCTGATGGTGGTGCTGCTCAGGTAGCAGGCTTGAAAAATGGTGATGCCATCGAGGCCATCAATAAGGACAAGGTTACTGATTGGGACAGCTTGAAGGAAGCATTGACAGAGAATACTCAAAAATTCTCCAAAGTTGACAGCCTTTCTGTGACGGTTAAGAGAAGTAACGGTCAGGAAGAAACGATCTCTGTTAAACCTAAGGAGAGTCAAGGTAGCTACTTTTTGGGTGTTTCTCCTGCCTTAAAAACAGGTCTAAAAGATAAGATTTTTGGTGGTTTCCAAATGGCTTGGGAGGGGGCCTTCAAAATTCTCGTGGCACTTAAAGGGCTTATCACCAACTTTAGTTTGAATAAACTTGGTGGACCAGTTGCCATGTTCCAGATGTCTGCCCAGGCTTCAGAAAGTGGCTTGATTTCCATTCTTAACCTTATGGGGATGCTCTCAATTAACTTGGGAATTTTCAATCTTATCCCAATTCCAGCCCTTGACGGTGGAAAAATTGTTATGAATATTATTGAAGCCATTCGTCGTAAACCACTTAATCAAGAAATTGAAAGCTATATTACACTTGCAGGTGTTGCTATCATGGTTGTTCTTATGATTGCAGTCACTTGGAATGATATTATGCGTGCTTTCTTTTAATTAGAAACAAAGAAACGAAAGGAAGTCTAAGGGACTTGACCCAAGGGCCAGCCTCCTTAGTATGTAAATGATGAAACAAAGTAAAATGTTGATTCCAACACTTCGTGAAATGCCAAGTGATGCTCAAGTTATCAGTCATGCCCTTATGGTACGTGCGGGTTACGTGCGTCAGGTTTCTGCTGGTATTTATGCTTATATGCCATTGGCAAATCGTGCTATCGAGAAATTCAAAACCATCATGCGTGAGGAGTTTGAAAAGATCGGTGCGGTTGAAATGTTGGCGCCAGCGCTTTTGACAGCAGATTTGTGGCGTGAGTCAGGCCGTTATGAAACTTACGGTGAAGACCTCTATAAATTGAAAAACCGTGATAAATCTGACTTTATCCTCGGTCCAACTCACGAAGAAACGTTTACAGCCTTGGTTCGTGATGCGGTTAAATCATACAAACAATTACCACTTAATCTCTACCAAATCCAATCAAAATACCGTGATGAAAAACGTCCTCGTAACGGTCTTCTTCGTACACGTGAATTTATCATGAAGGATGCTTATAGTTTCCACCAAAACTATGAAGATTTGGATGTAACTTATGAAGACTACCGTAAAGCTTACGAGGCTATCTTTACACGTGCTGGCCTTGAATTTAAGGGAATCATCGGTGATGGTGGTGCCATGGGTGGTAAGGATTCTCAAGAATTCATGGCGGTCACTCCTGAGCGTACAGATCTCAACCGTTGGGTAGTTCTTGACAAGTCAATTGCTTCATTGGATGAGATTCCAGAAGATGTCATGGAAGAAATCAAGAAAGAATTGACATCATGGTTGGTATCTGGTGAAGATACAATTGCCTACTCTACAGAGTCAAGCTATGCAGCTAACCTTGAGATGGCAACAAACGCCTACACACCAGCGACTAAGGTTGTGACTCAAGAAGAAGTGGCTCGTGTTGAAACACCAGATTGCAAGTCAATTGATGAAGTTGCTGCTTTCTTGAATGTTCCAGAAGAACAAACCATCAAGACTTTACTTTTCATCGCTGATGATGAACCAGTAGTGGCTCTTCTCGTCGGTAATGATCAGGTTAACGATGTGAAGTTGAAAAACTACCTTGCTGCTGATTTCCTCGAACCAGCTACGGAAGATGAAGCACGTCAAGTCTTTGGTGCTAACTTCGGTTCCCTTGGTCCAGTTAACCTTCCTGAAAATGTTCGTATCGTTGCGGACCGTAAGGTTCAAGATGTGGCTAATGCGGTCGTTGGAGCTAATGAAGATGGTTACCACTTGACAGGGGTTAACCCAGAGCGCGACTTCAAGGCAGAATACGTGGATATTCGTGAAGTTAAAGAGGGTGAAATTTCACCAGATGGTCAAGGTGTCCTTCAGTTTGCGCGTGGTATCGAGATTGGTCATATCTTTAAACTTGGGACACGTTACTCTGAAAGTATGGGTGCTAATGTTCTTGATGAAAATGGCCGTGCTGTTCCAATTATCATGGGATGTTACGGTATCGGTGTTAGCCGTATCTTGTCAGCTGTAATCGAACAACATGCACGTCTCTTTGTTAACAAGACACCAAAAGGTCAGTACCGCTATGCATGGGGAATTAACTTCCCTAAAGAATTGGCTCCGTATGATGTTCACTTGATTACAGTTAACACTAAGGATGAAGAAGCCAATGCTTTGACAGAACGTTTAGAAGCTGCTCTTATGGCTGAAGGCTATGATGTCTTGACAGATGATCGTAATGAGCGTGTTGGTTCTAAATTCTCAGACAGTGACCTCATTGGACTTCCAATCCGTGTGACAGTTGGTAAAAAAGCTAGCGAAGGTGTTGTCGAAGTTAAAATCAAGGCAACTGGTGATACTATTGAAGTTAATGCCGATAACTTGATTGAAACACTTGCTATCTTAACAACAGAACAAGATGCTTAAGATTAAAAAATCTTTTCTTGCTGGAGCAGGAAGAGATTTTTCTTTTGCAGTGACAATGATAAATTGAGAGAAAAGAGAGTAAATTCCAATTTGACAGAATTGTCTAAATAGTGTAAACTTAAAACTATCATAACTACGGAGGCATCACATGCTTAATAAAGCGACCCATTTGGGAAATCTTAAAGCTTTTTATTACTTTAGTTTCTTTAGATAGGACGTTTGTGTTTCAGGATACAAGCGTCAGTCAGTTTGTATCTATGAAGCTAAAGCATTTTGTGATGGATTAGCCGATTAGATGAATAGGTCTAACCGGTGACATAAGCTAGCCTATGCTAGTCAAGATGCAGAAAACCAGTTGGGCCTGTCCTAACTGGTTTTTTCATACCGTGGTCTATTTTTAGTTTTCTTTTGACCTTTAGATGTCTAAAAAATGGTGAATTCTAGCCAACTTTTTATAAGGTCAAAAGGTGATGGTCTTTGGACGACGGACTTTAGGATCTGATGAAGCGATGTAAGGTCTAATTCGTTTTCTTTTGACCCTATCGTCTCGGAAAAAGCATAAAAGAAAATTGGAAATAGATAGAATAAAAAATAGAGGTATACAAGATGAAGAAATTCTTGGTCAGTATGATGGCTATTATCACAGCTGTCCTCTTGGTAGCATGTTCCAATGCTTCTAATAAAGATTTGGTTCACGTCGGTGTGCTCCAATATGTGGAACATCCTTCCTTGTCAGCGACACGTAAAGGGTTCATTGAAGAACTCAAAGAGGAAGGTTATGTTGACGGTAATAACATCAAAATTGATTATCAGAATGCACAAGGGGATCAGTCTAACTTGCAGACGATTTCTCAGTCGCTTATTGAAGATAACGATCTTATGTTGGCTATCGCAACCCCAGCAGCCCAGTCTTTGAGTAGTTTGACAAAGGACAAGCCAATTCTCTTTACAGCTGTCACAGATCCAGTCTCAGCTAAACTGGTTAAGTCTATGGACAATGTTGGAGGAAATGTGACAGGGACAAGTGACATGTCCCCTATCAACAAACAAGTTGAGTTGTTGAAAAAGGTCCTTCCAAACACTAAAAAAGTTGGGATTATGTACACGACCAGCGAGCGTAACTCAGAAGTTCAGGTTGAAGAAGCCAAGAAATACTTCAAGGAAGCTGGTATCGAAACGGTTATCAAGGGGATTTCATCAACCAATGATATCCAAGACACAGCCAAGAGCTTGATGAGTCAGACCGAAGTGATTTTCATCCCAACTGATAATACTATTGTTAGTGCTATTAATACCTTGGTAGATCTTTCTAAAGAGACTAAGGTTCCAGTTGTTGGTAGTGACGCTGGTAGTGTAGAAAAAGGTGTCCTATTCACTTATGGAACCAACTATGAAGCGCTTGGACGTCAAACAGGTAAGTTGGCAGGCCGTGTTCTCCGAGGTGAGAAGGTCAAGGATGTCGATGCCGAGTATCCTAAAACCCTAAATGTTGTGGTTAACCATGACATGGCTAAAGAACTTGGTATTGATGTTTCTAGCATTAGTGACGAGGAATCTAAAGCATCAACACAAGATGACAAACCAATTGCTAAAAAAGATAAGGGTGTCATTAAGCTTAAGGTCAATAAGTCTTCTAAAAAAGGATTTTCAAATGTGGTGCTAACAGCCATTTCTCAGGGGCTTCTCTGGGCTATTATGGCAATTGGGGTCTTCATTACCTTCCGTATTTTGGACCTTGCTGATTTGACAGCTGAGGGGGCCTTCCCTCTTGGTGCTGCTACGACAACTATCATGATTATCCGTGGGATCAACCCAATCTTTGCGACTCTAGGTGGTTTTGTAGCTGGTATGCTTGCTGGAGCTGTGTCTGGCTTTATGCATACGAAAATGAAGATACCAGCACTCTTAACGGGGATTATTACCTTAACAGGGCTCTATTCAGTTAACCTTTTGGTTCTTGGCAGTGCCAATGTCTCTCTTTCAGGCCACAACACGCTGGTGACTATGGTGATGGATCTTGGTCTATCTAAGCTGAATGGTGTGATTCTATTAGGACTGATTTTTGTTAGTCTGGTAGTACTTATGTTGGTTGTTCTCCTTAATACACAGGTTGGACTTGCTCTTCGTGCAACAGGTGATAACCTTGCCATGGGTGAAGCTAATGGTATCAAGGTTGACCGTATGAAGATTCTTGGCTACATGATTTCCAATGGTTTGATTGCCCTATCAGGTGCCCTCCTAGCTCAAAACAATGGCTATGCGGATATGAATATGGGTACTGGTACAATCGTAAATGGCTTGGCTGCAATCATCTTGGCTGAGGTTATCGTCAAGTATCTACCACTTGGCAAACGCCTCTGGTCAATTGTCGTAGGAGCTGTTCTCTACCGTTTGGTCTTGGTTATTATCCTTGCCATGAACGTTGATGCTCAAATGTTGAAATTGGCTTCAGCCATCTTGCTTGCTATCATCCTTTATGTGCCAGAAGTACGACAAAAACTGAAAATCAGACCTAACAAATCCTTGACTCCAGGAGGTGACAAGTAATGGCTTTACTTAGTTTACAACAGATTCATAAAACCTTTGAAAAAGGCACGGTCAATGAAAATCACGTCCTTCGTGGTTTGGATCTCGACATTGAACAGGGAGATTTTATCTCTGTTATTGGGGGAAATGGTGCTGGTAAATCAACCTTGATGAATTCAATTGCTGGTGTTCTTAGCATTGATGAGGGGGATATCTTGTTGGAGGGGCAATCTATTAAGAAAGCATCTGTAGATGAGCGCTCTAAAGACATTAGTCGTGTTTTCCAAGATCCTCGAATGGGGACAGCGACAAACCTTTCTATCGAAGAAAATATGGCGATTGCCTATCGTCGTGGTAAGAAACGTAGCTTCTTTAAAAAGTCTATCACTGAAAGCGAGCGTCAAGTCTTCAAGGAAGCCTTGGTAGATCTTGGTCTTGGTCTTGAGAATCGTATGAAGACTGATGCTAATTTCTTGTCAGGTGGACAACGTCAGGCTTTAACACTTGCTATGGCAACTTTGGTTCGTCCAAAAATCTTGCTTTTGGATGAACACACAGCAGCCCTAGATCCTAAGACAAGCGATATGGTCATGAATCTGACACGTAAGATTGTTGAAGAACAAGAATTGACAACCCTTATGATTACCCATAATATGGAACATGCTATCGAATATGGGAACCGTCTAGTCATGCTCTATCATGGTAAAATCGTCGTCGATGTGCGAGGTGAGGAAAAGAAAAACCTCACAGTTGCAGAACTTATGGACCTCTTCCACAAAAATAGTGGACAAGTCCTCAATGACGATGCCTTGGTGCTCGGTTAATAAACAAAAAAAGAAACTATCCAAAGTTCAGATTTTGGGTAGTTTTTTCTTGACTATTTTTGACCAAGTGCTAAAATAAATATATGGATTAGCACTCATAGTTTATGAGTGCTAAAAATAACGTTTCACACGTTACTAATAACAAATAACATTTGGAGGTAATTGGTATGGCATTGAAACCATTGGGCGATCGTATCGTTGTCCGTTTTGAAGAAACAGAAGAAAAAACAGCTAGTGGCTTTGTATTGGCAGGAGCCAGTCATGAAGCTACAAAAACTGCTGAGGTTTTGGCAGTAGGTGAAGGAATCCGTACTCTTACTGGTGAATTGATTGCACCTAGTGTTGCAGCAGGCGATAAAGTTCTTGTTGAAAATGGTGCAGGTGTCAATGTTAAAGACGGAGATGATTCCGTTTCAATTATCCGTGAAGCAGATATTTTAGCAGTCCTAGCTTAGGTCTATGCTAATCAGAAATAAAGTAAGATAAAGAAGGAGTAACTATGGCAAAAGATATTAAATTTTCATCAGATGCACGCGCAGCAATGGTCCGTGGTGTTGATACTTTGGCTGATACAGTTAAGGTAACGCTTGGTCCTAAAGGTCGTAACGTGGTTTTGGAAAAAGCTTTTGGCTCACCTCTTATCACTAATGATGGTGTGACAATTGCTAAAGAAATTGAACTCGAAGATCACTTTGAAAATATGGGTGCTAAGCTTGTCAGCGAAGTGGCTTCAAAAACGAATGATATTGCCGGTGACGGAACAACTACAGCCACTGTTTTGACACAAGCTATTGTCCGTGAAGGTCTCAAAAATGTAACGGCTGGTGCTAATCCAATCGGTATCCGTCGTGGGATTGAAGCAGCTGTAGCTACAGCTGTGGAAGAGCTTAAAGCCATTGCTCAACCAGTTGCTAATAAGGAAGCTATTGCCCAAGTCGCAGCGGTTTCATCACGTTCTGAAAAAGTTGGTGAATACATTTCAGAAGCTATGGAACGCGTTGGTAATGACGGTGTTATCACTATTGAAGAGTCTCGTGGTATGGAGACTGAACTCGAAGTGGTTGAAGGTATGCAGTTTGACCGTGGTTATCTTTCTCAGTACATGGTTACTGATAATGAAAAAATGGTCGCTGACCTTGAAAATCCATTTATCCTTGTGACTGACAAGAAAATTTCAAATATTCAGGATGTCCTTCCACTCTTGGAAGAAGTGCTTAAGACAAGTCGTCCACTCTTGATCATTGCTGATGATGTGGATGGTGAAGCTCTTCCTACACTTGTTCTTAACAAGATTCGTGGAACTTTCAATGTTGTTGCTGTTAAGGCGCCTGGCTTTGGTGACCGTCGTAAAGCGATGTTGGAAGACATTGCCGTATTGACAGGAGCGACTGTTATTACTGAGGATCTTGGTCTTGAACTTAAGGATGCAACTATGGCAGCACTCGGTCAAGCTTCGAAAGTAACTGTGGATAAAGATAGCACAGTTATCGTTGAAGGTGCAGGAAGCGCAGAAGCAATTGCTAACCGTGTTAACCTTATCAAGTCTCAATTGGAAACAACAACATCTGAGTTTGACCGTGAAAAACTTCAAGAACGTTTGGCTAAATTGTCAGGTGGGGTTGCAGTTGTTAAGGTTGGTGCGGCCACTGAAACAGCCCTTAAAGAAATGAAACTTCGTATCGAAGATGCCCTTAACGCTACTCGTGCCGCTGTTGAAGAAGGTATCGTAGCAGGTGGGGGTACAGCTCTTGTTAACGTCATTGCTAAGGTTGCTGAACTTGATCTTGAAGGTGACGACGCTACAGGACGTAACATTGTCCTCCGTGCCTTGGAAGAACCAGTTCGCCAAATTGCTTATAACGCTGGTTATGAAGGTTCAGTTATCATCGATAAATTGAAGAACAGTCCAGTTGGTACAGGCTTTAACGCTGCTAACGGTGAATGGGTAGATATGGTTGAAGCAGGAATTATTGACCCTGTTAAGGTCACACGTTCTGCCCTCCAAAATGCCGCTTCTGTAGCTAGTCTTATCTTGACAACTGAAGCAGTTGTTGCCAACAAACCTGAACCAGAAACTCCAGCAGCACCAGCTATGGATCCAGGAATGATGGGCTACTAAGAGTTTAAAAAAGCAAAAGAAAAAACCTAGGAAAAGTCGAGAAACTTTTTCTGGGTTTTCTTTTTTTCAATTATTTGTTGTTAATTACTGAAAAGGGTTAAATGTATCAGAACTTCCTTGTTGACCTGCCATTTGCATCATCATTTGTTGTTGTCTAATGCGTTCTGCTTCCTTATTCGTATTGATAGAAACAGCAAGAAGGATGATCCAACCGATGAATGTCCAGCCTAGAAGAAAGGATAGGATAAAGATTGGCCATTTTTTATCTGTTTTATTTAGAAGAGCTGGTAATATAAGAAGTACTACCAAGGGGAAATTAATGATGACGGAGAGAAGAGCCGTGATCAATCCGGCACTAAGATCATCACTGGCAATTCCCAAGAGTATCATTCCAAGAGCCCAGAGGATAGCTGGGATGGAAGCGACGGCTAACATGATGAAGTTTGTTTGGGTTTTCTTGTCTTGTTTCTTCCAAGTATCATTTAGATTTTTGCTTGCTTGTTGGAAAGTTTCACCAGTTTGATTCGCAAATTGGTTAACAGTCTGACTGGCATTTTCTACAACAGGTTTAACTTGTTCCTGGAAGGTCTTTGATTGATTTTCTTGAGCTAGGTTAGTTGCTTGGAAAGTCTCTTCTTCATCTGCTGTAGAGTTAGTGAGTGGCTCTTCAGCAACATCATAGCTGTCAACATTTTTTTCGGCAGTTTCTACCACTTCTGTTGATGGTGCAGATTCTGCTGGTTCAACAACTTCTGAATCTTGCTTAGTTTCTACAGTCTCTTTTTGTGAGACAGTTTCTGTTACTTCGACAGTTTGTTTGGGAGTTTCTCGGACAAACTCGCCTTTCTGAGCTGCTTCAGCCATTTCTTGAATACTTGGATTACGACCATTAACTGCTTGGAAAAAATCGATCCAATCTTGTTGCTTCATGTGTATAACCTCCAGATATCTTGATTAAAAAATGTTGATAATTACAATTATAGCAATAGTGTAAGGGGATCGCAATGGGAGTCTTTACTTTATTTCCTTATAATCTTCTTATCACTAAAGATGGGAAAGAGAAAGAAATAGGTTAGGACATAGACCACTAGAGGATATATCAGTGGATTATAGTCCCAGGCTCCTTGCCAATCTAGGTGTAAGAGTCTAACACTAGCGCGTGTTAGGCCTGTGCTCCAAGCTTTAAGGCCAAATGGTCTTAGGATTAAACTGAGTGGTGTTGGAAGATGCAAAAGGTAGACTCCATAAACTGCCACTAAAACTAAGAGATATAATCTAAAAAAACGCTGGTGGTAGGCCCACAAGCGTGTAAAATAGTTTTTCATTAGCCAATAACTGCAAAGAGTTTTTGAGCGTTTGATTGGCGAGTAGCATCCATGATGAGGAATAAGTCAACAATTGACCAGATACCACATCCACCACACGTCAAAAGTTTACCAACACCGAGACCAATTTGTCCTAACAAAAAGCGGTCAATTCCAAGAGTCCCACCTAGAAGTGAAATAATCAACAACATTGTTGGATCTTGGAAGCTGATTGAGTAAAGCATTGAAAGTTGTTGCTCAGGAAGTGCTTCAAGACGTTGACGGATGTACTGAACTTGTTCTGTTGGGAAATACTTGGCGTTAATGGTTATCCATTGATCGACTGGATTCATAAATTAAATACCCCTCAAATTTTAAATGATATGTAAAGGATAACATATTGTAAAGGGAGATTCAAGGCGGTCAAGGCTTTTGAAGTCAATAAAAGTAACTTATTTGCAAGCTTCCACTGTGTCATAACTAGAGGATCATTAGGATAATCCTTTCGCACTATGCTTGAGAATGAGCCTACTTCTATTATTTGTGATTTCTCAACCCTTGTTCAAAACTGTCTGAGCTCGCCTTAACAGTGATTTTGTCGAGTGTTAAGGGATGGGTGAAACTAAGGGTGTGAGCGTGGAGCATGAGTCGAGATGCGGGGCGGTGGCTATAAAGAGGGTCCCCCAGAATGGCATGCCCATGGTGGGCCAGATGCACACGAATTTGGTGGGTCCGACCGGTTTTTAGTTGACAGTTGACCAGACTAGCTCCTTTGAAGGCTTTGAGGCGCGTGATGGTTGTATAGGCAACCTGCCCTTTTCTAGGATCAACCACTCGTTTTCTACGGTCATGGCGGTCGCGTCCAATCTTGTCTTTGTACACAGTCTCCTTGGTCTGAAATTTACCTTCAGCCAAAGCCCAGTATTGACGCTGAATCTTCTTATCTTCCAAGAGTCTATTGAGAATTGGCAGGATAAACGGATTTTTTGCGAAGAGTACAGCCCCACTAGTTTCCATGTCTAGTCGATGAACGACGTAACAGGTTTGCCCACAATAGGCCGAAACATGGTTAAGTAGAGCAATTTCTGTGGGTTCATTACCATGTGTTTTCATTCCTTCAGGTTTATTGACCACGATGAGATGCTGATCTTCATAGAGAGGTTCTACTAAACTGGCATTTCCCATAGGGATAATTTTTTCAGGGTAGTCCTCTGTATCAAAGGTCAGGCTAATCTTATCACCTTTTTCAACAGGACTCTGCCAATTAATAGTCTCTCCATTGATGAGGACGTGCTTTTTCGTGCGTAGGAAATGACGAATCTTACGAGGAATGAGGAGCTTAGTTTCGAGCAAGTCTTTGACGGTTGTTACAGGATAGGGATTGATAATTTCTACGTGTAAAGTCATGGTTTCATTATATCATGAACGTTTAAAAGAGGACAGAATCTGTAAAAACTTGGTATAATAGGGTTATGACATTTTTTGATAATCTAAAAAACAAACTTTTTAAAGAAGAAAATAGCGGAAAGGGCAAGGATTCCCAGCCTGCTGAAAAATCGAAGAATTTACAAAATAAGATAAAGGGACTCTTTGCTAAGAAACCTGATGAGGTTGAACAAGCCGTTGAAGACTTAGATATGTCTCAGGAAAGTCAAGAGACGTCACGTTATCAACGTTCTAAGCAAAAGAAACCTATTGATACGACCCAACCTTTAGGTAAGGTTCAGGCGTTCTTGAGCAAGTTTACACTTTCGCCAAGAAATCCTATTCGTCGTTTCTGGCGTCGTTATCATATTGGTAAAATTCTCTTTATCTTGGTAGCAGTGCTAGTTCTGACAGTAGGTTCCTACCTTTTCTATATTGCCAAGACGACCAATGTTTCAGATCTTCAAGATGCCTTGAAAGCAACTACGGTTATCTATGACAAAGAAGGCAATCAAGCTGGTTCTTTGTCAGGGCAAAAAGGGACCTATGTGGAGCTGGATGCCATTAGTGATAGCCTGGAGAATGCTGTTATTGCAACTGAGGACCGTACCTTCTATGAAAATAGCGGGGTTAACGTCAAGCGATTCCTCTTGGCCATTGTATCTATGGGACGCTTTGGTGGTGGCTCGACCATTACCCAACAGTTGGCTAAAAATGCCTTCTTAACACAAGAACAGACAGTCACTCGTAAGGCCAAGGAATTCTTCCTCTCTTTGGAATTAACCAAGAAATACAGCAAGCAAGAAATCCTTACCATGTACCTCAATAATGCCTACTTCGGAAATGGGGTTTGGGGTGTTGAAGATGCTAGTCAAAAATACTTCGGGACAAGTGCTGCCAATCTAACCGTTGATGAAGCAGCGACCCTCGCTGGTATGCTTAAGGGACCTGAAATTTACAACCCAATTGATAATATCAAAAATGCGACCAACCGTAGAAACACTGTCCTCGCCAACATGGTTGATGACAAGAAGTTGAGTCAGGCAGACGCCGACAGTGCGGCTGGAGTTGATATGGCTAGTCGTCTGGATGATACCTATCAAGGGACTGGCGATGACTACAAGTATCCGTCTTACTTTGATGCCGTCATTGAAGAAGCTACGAAAACTTATGGCTTGAGTGAGGATGAAATCGTTAAAAATGGCTACAAAATCTACACAGAGATGGATGCCAACTCACAAGCTAACATGCAGCAAACCTACGAAAATACCTATCTCTTCCCTACATCAGAAAGTGATGGTAGTACAGCTCAGTCAGCTAGTGTGGCACTTGATCCAACAACTGGAGCTGTCCGCGGTCTGGTAGGTCGTGTAGGTGGTACCAGTGATACAACCTTCCGTAACTTTAACTATGCAACTCAAGGGAAGCGTAGTCCTGGTTCAACTATCAAACCTTTAGTGGTCTATGCACCAGCTCTGGCTTCAGGATGGAGCATCAATAAGGATCTTCCGAATAAACCAATCGACTATAATGGCTATACCCCAACCAACTACGGTGGTGTTGAGACAGAGGATGTGCCCATGTATCAAGCTTTGGCCAACTCCTACAATATCCCAGCAGTTTACCTCTTTAATCAAATCGGTATTCAAAAAGGGATCAGTTACGGTCAAAAATTCGGTCTCAACTTTGACAATGTTCCAGAAGAACTGGGAATTTCACTTGGTGGTGGTGTGACAGCTAGTCCTCTTCAAATGGCTCAGGCTTATGCGACCTTTGCTAATGGTGGTGAGATGAACACGGCTTATTTCATCACTAAAATTGAAAATGCCAGTGGTGACATTATTGCTACCCATAGTAAGAAGTCTAAACGTGTTATCAGCCAGTCAGTAGCTAACCAGATGACCAGCATGATGCTTGGTACCTTCTCAAATGGTTCTGCTGTGAATGCCAACTACACAGGTTATACTATGGCAGGTAAGACAGGTACTGTTCAGGCTGAATTTAACAAGGATTTGACTAGTGACCAGTGGGTGATTGGTTATACTCCTGATGTGGTTATGACGACCTGGATCGGTTTTGATAAGACTGACGAGAGTCACTACCTAACAGGGGCTAGCTCGGGAACAGCTTCGACGATTTTCAGCTACATCGCTGCGGATGTTTTGCCAAATACACCAGGTACTGAGTTTACCGTTGAAAATGCCTATGCAGCTGATGGTCAAACACTAGACTATACGGCAGATCCAAATGACTCGCGCAATAGCAGTAACAAGTCATGGACAGACAAGGCATCAGACGTTGTGAATGACGTTAAAGATCAGGCAAGCAGCCTTTGGGATAAGATTACAGACTCCTTCTCAGGTCTATTCAGATAGCTTGTCAATTGCATTTAAAAGTGGTAAGATAAAAAGAACGGAGGCGTTATGGCACAGAAAAAAGCAAGCCTAGCGTGTGCTGAATGTGGGAGCCGAAACTACTCAATTAATGTGAGTAGCACTCCCAAACCAACACGACTAGAAGTTAACAAATTTTGTAAACATTGTAAAAAATACACCTTGCATAAGGAAACAAGATAGGAGACACCGTGAGACAAACTGGAAGTATTTTCAAAGTCTTGAAAGACACGACTTGGCCAGACCGTAAACAACGCTGGCATGATTTTATTTCAGTTCTTGAGTATACTGCGTTCTTCACTGTCATCATCTATGCGTTTGATGAATTGTTGAGTCGCGCTATGTCAGCACTGATTAACTTTTTCTAAAGAAAACACAAAAAGAGTGGGAATGCCTGCTCTTTTTTGTTATAATAAATGCAGATAAAAGCGAGAACGAGGGCCACCAGGCTTTTTTATTACGCTTTGAATTAAACCATAGACATTCATTGACATTTAACACTCGCATCTAGAAGATAGCTAGCCAAAGGTGTTTAAATGTCATTTAGAAAAAAGAAAGGAATCCTAAAATGCTAGATTCATTCGACAAGGGCTGGTTCGTCCTTCAAACCTATTCAGGATACGAAAACAAAGTTAAAGAAAACCTTTTGCAACGTGCCCAAACTTATAACATGCTTGAAAATATCTTGCGTGTTGAAATCCCAACTCAAACGGTCAATGTTGAGAAAAACGGTAAAGTTAAAGAAGTGGAAGAAAACCGCTTCCCTGGTTACGTTCTTGTTGAGATGGTAATGACAGACGAAGCCTGGTTCGTTGTCCGTAATACTCCGAACGTTACTGGTTTCGTTGGTTCTCACGGTAACCGTTCTAAACCAACACCACTTTTGGAAGAAGAAATCCGTCAAATCTTGATTTCAATGGGTCAAACCGTTGATGTCTTTGATACTAATATCAAGGTTGGTGACGTGGTTCAAATCATCGATGGTGCCTTTATGGGTCAAGAAGGCCGTGTTGTAGAAATTGAAAACAACAAGGTTAAAATCATGATTAACATGTTTGGTTCTGAAACAGCTGCTGAACTTGAACTTTACCAAATCGCTGAACTTTAAGATAGATAAAAAGAGGTTGGGCTAAGAGACTTCAACCTTGGAAGACTATCTCATTAAACTTGAGGGAGAGGCTAGAAGCTAGATTTCTGAAATTTAGTTCTGTGTCACTCCCTTTTTTCTAACGGATGATGATGAATTACAAACGATTTTACGATAGGATTAGCGCTCCTTTGCGTTCTTACGCTAAGGTTTTAGAAGGGTTGAACAAGCTTATAACTAGGACTTTTTACCTGCTTTTCCCTATATTTCTTATTTGGGTATGGCTAAGGAATGGTTGGTTTGTTCTCTCTACGACAGTGCTTATTATGGGAGGAGGCTTTTTCCTTCTTTCTCTTGGTCGTAGCCTCTATAATCGACCGCGTCCATACCAGACCTGGGCTATTCAACCCCTTATTAAGAAGGACAGTCTGGGTAAGTCCTTTCCCAGTCGGCATGTTTTCTCAGCGACTGTCATTGCTATGTTGGCACTGACGCTTAACCCCTGGCTAGGTGGGGCTATGCTTTTTCTGGCGGGCGCTCTAGCTCTTCTGCGCGTGCTAGGTGGTGTCCACTATCCTAGTGATGTTTTGGCAGGCTATGCCATTGGGATTCTTGTAGGTCTCCTTCTTTATCTTTAGAAAATTTGGGTCTTCTTCGAGAGAGGAAGGCTTTTTTCGTTGAAAAAGGAAAGGCACCTCTAGGGCACCTTTCCTTTTGTTCTAAAATTCGAGTTGGCAATTAAAGGCTGTTCCCACCATTAGATATTAGCTTAGTTTAGGACATGTTCTGTAATGGCTTGAGCGACTCCATGCTCATCATTTGAAGCCGTTACTAAGTTTGCAGTTTCCTTAACCCCTTCAGGTGCATTGCCCATAGCAATTCCTAGGCCAGCTAGAGCTAGCATAGGACTATCGTTGAAGTTATCTCCGATAGTCATGACTTGTTCAAGAGGAAGGTCATAATATTTGGCAAGCTCAAGGAGAGCATGTTCTTTAGAAACATGTTTGGCAGTGACTTCAAGGTAGTTATCTTTAGATAAGTAGAAGGCTGTCTGTGGAAAATCCATGCTTAGGAGTTTTTGGTGGAGGTCCTGGATAACTTCAGGCTCATCAATCAACAATAGCTTGTGGATAGGTGGTTCTGAGTCTGAGACCGTGTCTTGCAGTTCCTTAATGATAGGAGATTCACCCGTAATACTTCCTTCTAGCTGAGACCATTTGTCTAGTTCGTTGGTGATCCAGTCCTTGCCAGAGTAGATATTCACAGAGACACTTGGATAATCTGTGGATAAGTAGTTAAGAAGTTCTTGGATTTCAGCTTTATCCACAGGGTGTTGTATGATAGTACGATCCCCCTCAAGTACTAAGGCACCGTTGTAGCAAGCGATGGGATTGTCATGAAGTCCCAGTTTATGAGCAATTGGTTGCATCCCTAGTGGAGAACGGGCAGAAGCTAAAACAAAGGGAATATTTGCCTTTTCAAGCTCTGGCATTACCTCAATCAGTTGCTCATCCACCTGGTGGTTACTAGTGAGAATAGTGCCATCAATGTCACTGATAATCAAACGAATATTACTCATAATCGCTATCCTTTCCATCGTATAAAATCGTTACTTTATCTTTAAGAGACTCGACCAAATCAGGATCAGGTTCTTTATCTGTAATCCAGTAGTCAAAGTCTTCAATTTTGCTCAAGATATATTTGGAGTGCTTTTCATATTTATCAGATTCAGCAATAAGAATCTTGGTTCTAGCAGCTTGCATGGCCAGTTGTTTGACAGCAACGTCTTCTTCATCTTCATAGCTGACCACTCCTTGACTGAGACTAGCCGCTCCGAAGAAGGCTAAGTCAAACTGTAGATGTTGCAAGAGCTGAGTTTCGTGAAGCGAATAGTAGAAGCGGTTTTTGCTGTAAAATCTTCCTCCCAAGAGATGAAAGTCGATTCCTTCTTTGCCACTTAGGACCAAGGCATTATCCAAAGAGTGGGAGTAGACAGTTACGCTCTTAGTCAATTTTTGTGAAACTTCAAGCATCAAGGTAGAGACATCGAAGAAGAGAAGAGATTGGTCTTTGACAAAGCTAAGCGCTAGGTCTGCCATTTTTTTCTTGTCTTCAGTGAGTCCTTTCTGACGTTCCTGGAAGCCAAGAACAGTGGTATTTTTAACTGGAAGAATGCCACCATGGGTACGCTGAGCCAGATTCCTCTGGCTGAGGCAGTCGAAATCTCTTCTGACGGTATCTTTGGAAACACCCAATGCGTCAACCATTTCCTTGACAGAAAGGCTTCCTCGCTCTTCCAAGAGTGTTAATATTTTCTCTAATCGTTGTTCCTGATACATGTGTCACCTTCTTTCTGATACTAGTATAGCATCTTTTTGCTTTTTTGCAACACAAAAACGCAAAAAAACTTAAAAAGAATGAAAAAGATGCAAAATAGACTTAGGTGAATTTGCCTTTTAAAGTTCCTTTATCATCTTTAAAAATCCTTCAAAAATGCTATAATAGAAGCATTACGAATATTGGAGAGAAACCATGAGTTTTTACAATCATAAAGAAATCGAGCCTAAGTGGCAAAAATACTGGGCTGACAATCACACTTTTGAGACAGGAACAGATGCCTCAAAACCTAAGTTTTATGCGCTTGACATGTTCCCTTATCCATCTGGAGCGGGTCTTCACGTAGGACACCCAGAAGGCTACACAGCGACTGATATCCTTAGCCGTTTCAAACGTGCGCAAGGTTACAATGTCCTTCACCCAATGGGATGGGATGCCTTTGGCTTGCCTGCAGAGCAATACGCTATGGATACAGGAAATGACCCAGCGGAATTCACAGCAGAAAACATTGCCAACTTCAAACGCCAAATCAATGCGCTTGGCTTCTCTTACGACTGGGACCGTGAAGTCAATACTACAGATCCGAACTACTACAAGTGGACGCAATGGATCTTCACCAAGCTTTACGAAAAAGGTTTGGCTTATGAAGCAGAAGTGCCAGTAAACTGGGTTGAAGAATTGGGAACAGCTATCGCCAACGAAGAAGTTCTTCCAGATGGAACATCTGAGCGTGGTGGCTATCCAGTTGTCCGCAAACCAATGCGCCAATGGATGCTCAAAATCACTGCCTATGCTGAGCGCTTGCTCAATGACTTGGATGACCTTGACTGGCCAGAGTCTATCAAGGACATGCAACGCAACTGGATTGGTAAATCAACTGGTGCCAATGTCACTTTCAAAGTAAAAGGTACTGACAAGGAATTCACCGTCTTTACGACTCGTCCAGATACTCTTTTTGGTGCGACCTTCACTGTTTTGGCGCCAGAGCATGACTTGGTAGATGCCATTACAACACCTGAACAAGCTGAGGCTGTAGCTGACTACAAACACCAAGCCAGCCTTAAATCAGACTTGGCTCGTACAGACCTTGCTAAGGAAAAAACAGGGGTTTGGACTGGTGCTTATGCCGTCAACCCTGTCAATGGGAAAGAAATCCCAATCTGGATTGCGGACTATGTTCTTGCTAGCTACGGAACAGGTGCTGTTATGGCTGTACCTGCCCACGATGAGCGTGACTGGGAATTTGCAAAACAGTTTGACCTTCCAATCGTTGAAGTCTTGGAAGGTGGGAACGTTGAAGAGGCTGCTTACACAGAAGATGGCCTTCACGTCAACTCTGACTTCTTGAACGGTCTCAACAAAGAAGAAGCGATTGCTAAAATCGTGGCTTGGTTGGAAGAAAAAGGCTTTGGTCAAGAAAAGATCACTTACCGTCTTCGTGACTGGCTCTTTAGCCGTCAACGTTACTGGGGTGAACCAATCCCAATTATTCATTGGGAAGATGGTACTTCGACAGCTGTTCCAGAAAGTGAACTCCCACTTGTCTTGCCAGTAACCAAGGACATCCGCCCTTCAGGTACTGGTGAAAGCCCATTGGCTAACTTGACAGACTGGCTTGAAGTGACTCGTGAGGATGGTGTCAAAGGTCGTCGTGAGACGAATACGATGCCACAATGGGCAGGTTCAAGCTGGTACTACCTCCGCTATATCGATCCACACAACACAGAGAAATTGGCTGACGAGGACCTTCTCAAACAATGGTTGCCAGTCGATATTTATGTGGGTGGTGCTGAACACGCCGTACTCCACTTGCTTTACGCTCGTTTCTGGCACAAATTCCTCTATGACCTTGGTGTTGTACCTACTAAGGAGCCATTCCAAAAACTCTTCAACCAAGGAATGATCTTGGGAACAAGTTACCGTGATCACCGTGGAGCTCTTGTGGCAACTGACAAGGTTGAAAAACGTGACGGTTCCTTCTTCCATGTGGAAACAGGGGAAGAGTTGGAGCAAGCACCAGCCAAGATGTCTAAATCCCTCAAGAACGTTGTCAACCCAGACGATGTGGTGGAACAATACGGTGCTGATACCCTTCGTGTCTATGAAATGTTCATGGGACCACTCGATGCTTCAATCGCTTGGTCTGAAGAAGGTTTGGAAGGAAGCCGTAAATTCCTAGACCGTGTTTACCGTTTGATTACAAGTAAAGAGATTGTTGCGGAAAACAATGGCGCTCTTGACAAGGTTTATAACGAAACTGTTAAATCTGTTACTGAGCAAATCGAGTCTATGAAATTCAACACAGCCATTGCTCAGCTCATGGTCTTTGTTAATGCTGCCAATAAGGAAGATAAACTCTATGTGGATTACGCCAAAGGCTTTATCCAATTGATTGCCCCATTTGCGCCTCACTTGGCGGAAGAACTCTGGCAAACAGTCGCAGAAACAGGTGAGTCTATCTCTTATGTAGCTTGGCCAACATGGGATGAAAGCAAATTGGTTGAAGACGAAATCGAAATCGTCGTTCAAATCAAAGGTAAAGTCCGTGCCAAACTCATGGTTGCTAAAGACCTTTCACGTGAAGAGTTGCAAGAAGTCGCTCTTGCTAATGAAAAAGTCAAAGCAGAGATTGATGGCAAGGAAATCGTGAAAGTGATTGCGGTACCTAATAAACTCGTTAATATTGTTGTAAAATAAAAATAAATCCTTTGGAGCTTAGCTCTGGAGGATTTTTTTAGGCTCAGCTTGACAAGAAATAGTAGTTTTGTTAATGTTGTTAACAAAAAGAGGGACACTATGAATAAGAAAGAACTGCATAAGTTTAATAATCGTTTTAACAGTTTTGTTTTAGCATTTGAACAGTTGAAAAAAGATCAACATCGGAACAGTATTGATAAATCAATCACTATTAATGAAGTCCATTTGATTGACCTAATAGGTCGGAATCAGCCTGTGAATTTAGTGAAATTATCTGAGTTACTTGAAGTCTCTAGGAGTGCCATTACTCAGAGTGTTAGACGTTTAACCAAGAAAGATCTCGTTTCTTTTGAATTTGCACCAGATAATGAAAAAAATAAATATCTGATATTATCCCAAAAAGGGGTTGACGTTTTTAATATCCATAAAGAGCAGCAAGAACATATTGAGACAGCCATTTTTTCAGTTTTAAGAAACTATAGTGAGGAGGATCTTCAAATGGTTATGAAATTGATGGATGATGTTGAAAAGGTATGGCAAGAATTACCGTGGTAAAAATCACGGTAATTTTAAAACTATATTGTTAATTGTATTAACAAAAAAGAGGAAGATATGAATATAAAAATTGAACTGATCTCAGAGTCTGATTTAGCAGACGAATCTTTTAATATTGTCATCGATGGCTTAAAACCAAGAGAAATATATCGAGTCGAAATGTTTCTATCCGATTATTATTGTATCAATGCTCCCATGCTTTTAGCTCATGATGTTTTATGGAAATCAGCAGCGACTTTTGTATCAGATAAGAATGGTATTATTGATATTTCACAAACTCCATCTTGTTCTGGCTCTTATGAAGATATTGCAACAATGGGGTTATTCTTTAATGCCAAACCTTTGACCAATAGGAAAAAGAAACTTCCAAACTCTCTTTCTAAAATTCCCTTATTAGATCACTTTTTTGTGGAAATCAAAATTATACAAGGTAATACTGTCGTCGCAGAGAGAACTTTCACAAGACATTACATGAGTTCGCAAATTAGTCATCAAGATATTTACGGGAAACATTTTCAAGGGAGACTCTTTTATGATAAAAAGGCAATGAAAGCACCAGCATTGATTATTGTGAGCGGTAGTGAAGGAAGGATTGAAAAGGCACAGAATATAGCTCAGCTTTTATCTTCTAGAGGTTATATTTGCCTAGCAGTTGCCTACTTTGGTTTAGAGGGGTTGCCAAAACATTTGGAACGTATTCCTTTAGAGTGCCTTGTGGAAGCAAAGTATTATCTACGTCAGCATCCTCAAGTAGATAGTGAAAAAATTGGACTCTATGGACGTTCTAAGGGAGCAGAGTTAGTTTTAGCTGAGGAGAGCATTTTTAATGACGTTCAATGTTTGGTACTAAATTCACCCTCTGATGTGGTATATGAAGGGATAAAAGGAAAATGGAACTCTCATACTTCTTCTTGGACGCATTTGCAAAAAGAACTTCCTTATCAAAAGTTTCGACTTAGAGATTATCTGTTCAGCAAACTTTTAAAAAAATCCTTCCCTAAAGATTGCTCTGCTAGGATAGATATTGGTCAAATGTATTCACCAATCTTACTGCTCGGAAGTACTGTTGATGAAATATGGGATGCCTCGTCAGCAATTGATGATATTGTCTCACATTATAAAGGACACCACATTACATTTAAAAAATATCATGAAACAGGTCACATGTTGACAGTGGCTTATCAACCCAATCATCGCTATCGAAAAGATTGGCGTTTACTGATGAAAGAGAGTAAGGATTCTTGGTTGGCTACAATTCATTTTTTTGATAGGCATTTGAAGAAGCGATAACATAAGATTATAAATATGCTATAATAGTCCCAACTAAGATAAAAACACAGTTCTGGTTGGTAGTCCAGACGTAGGCAAGCCTATCAGTAACCTTCCTCCTTGGTTGTCCATTCTTAGGGATAGATTTAAGGAGGTGCTGTCGTGGAAACAATTTCAATTGGATTGACAGTTTATTTTGAAGATGGTTTTTGGCATGGTTTGTTCGAACAAGTGTATCGAGAAACTTATAAAGTTTGTCGTGTGACATTTGGTCAGGAGCCAAAAGATGATGAAATTCTAGAGATTTTACAGACTCAGTTTACTCAGTTATCTTTTAGTCCAGAAGCTATAGTTAAGCAACATGTAAAAATCAAGAATCCTAAACGATTACAGCGAGCTGTGAAGAAACAAGTAAAGCAGAAAGTTTCTTCTAAGTCGAAAGAACTATTGCAGTTGCAGTATGAGGCAAGGAAAAAGATTTCAAAACATCAATCTAGTGTCCAAAAACAATTGTTCAAACAAGAGAAATTTGAACGCAAACAGCAAAAACGAAGAGACAAGCATAAAGGACATTAATGTGTTTCTCTTTATAGAAACAGCTCTTTTCTAAATAGAAAGGAGCTGTTTTACTAGTATTGAAGAATAGATTTCAACTATTTCCTAATCTAGTGACTTATCATCAAAAGTTTTACTGATGATAGTTTCAAATTCTGGACAATACTTACTTGCCTCAAATTCAATGATTTCATATTGAGCAATCTCATTTTGATAGAATGGATCGTGTGTAATGATTTTTTGAACAGCTTCTTTATTTTTAGCTCTCACGAGAATGATACCACCGGTTCTTGGATTTTTCCTTCCAGATGCAATAAAAAGACCTTTTGTATAATACTGATTTAAAAAATCTATGTGTTTTTCTAAGTATTTTTCAACTGCATCAAGGGGCTTAATATAGGTAAGATTTACAATAAACATAAGTGACTCCTTTAAAATGAATGATAAATAGATTATAATACTCTACAAACAAATTGAATAGTAGGCACATTTTTGTAAGGAGAAAAAATGTTAACAAATAAAAACTGGAATTGCAGTATGTCTCGGGTCTTAGATGTGGTTGGTGGGAAATGGAGAATGAATATATTATGGGTTATAAACAAGCATAAGAAAGTTCGTTTCAATCAATTGAGAAGAGAAGTTGAAGGGATTACAACTATCAGTTTGACACGTGGACTAGATGTTTTAATAGAGAACCAATTGGTTGAGAAATATGATTTTGAAACTATGCCACTCCATACAGAATATGGGCTGACAGAAAAAGGCAAGTCACTGATGCCGATTTTAAAGGACTTGAATCAATGGGGAAAAGAATGGCTGCAATAAATTTTCTCCTCATTTTAATCTCTTCCGTATCGCCACTTAGCTCTTCATTTTGACCACTTATCCCCCAAAGCCGTTTTTTAAACGGCTTTTTTGCTAGACTGGTTCTATCAAAAGGAGAGAGAACATGATATTACAAGCTAAAAACATAAGCAAACGGTATGGGAACCACCTTGCTGTTGATAATATTCAATTACAATTTAAAAGAGGGACCTTCAATGCAATTCTAGGACCAAATGGGGCGGGGAAATCAACGACGATTTCCATGTTGATTGGTTTGAAACAGCCAACGAAAGGTGAAATCATCTACGAACCAGGTACTAAAATTGGTGTGGTCTTCCAAACCAGTGTTTTAGATGAGATGCTGACGGTTAGGGAAAATCTGACCATTCGTGCGAAACAGTATAAAGGCTTAAAACCCGATCGTGTGTCTGATCTTATTGATCGGCTAGGCCTATCAGCTTTCCAAAAACAGAAATATGGGACTCTTTCAGGTGGCCAAAAGCGTCGGGTTGACATTGCGCGTGCCCTGCTCTCACAACCAGATATTCTTTTCTTAGACGAACCAACGACAGGTTTAGACATTCAAACCCGGAAGTCTATTTGGGATTTGCTCTATCAATTGCAGAGAGAAGAGGGGATGACCGTTGTACTGACCACGCATTATCTTGACGAAGCAGATGAAGCTGATCAGATTTATATTGTGGACCATGGGAAAGTGATCGCTCAGGGATCGGCATTAGATATTAAGAGCCAGTATGCAAGAAACATCTTGAAGATTCGTTTCAAGGAGATGCAGCAGATAGAAAGTCTTAAAACTTCGGGAATGTCAGTGGAGCGACAGGGACCATTAGAGTATGTTTTTCAACCTGAGAGTGAAAGGCAAGCCATTGATTACCTGGCGCAAGTTGGAGATAGAATAGCCCATTTTGAGTTTCGTCCAGGGACCATGGATGATGCCTTTATTGCACTTACAGGAAGGGAGGTTCGCTAATGATAGCCTTACTAAAGCGAAATTTTCTATTGTACTTCAGGAATCGTTCAGGAGTTTTCTTCTCTCTGTTGGGTGCCTTGATTTCCTTTATTCTTTATATTATTTTTCTTCAAAAAAATCTAACAGATGCTTGGGCTCAGCTCCCCAATAGTGGCCCTTTGTTAAATAATTGGTTGATGAGTGGGACGCTAGCTGTGACAGGGATTACGACGAGTCTGGCTGCCCTAACTCAGTTGGTAAAGGACCGTGAACATCAAGTAGATAAGGATCTTTATTTATCGAATCAAGGGAAGTGGCGGTTACCATTTTCGTATCTAGCGAGTGCAATCATCATTTCTTTTGCCATGCAGGTCCTTATGTATGTGCTGATGTGTGGCTATTTTAGAGAAGTTCCAAAATTATCCATACTACCCGAACTTCTCCTCATTATGCTGCTTAGTAGCGTGCTTTCTAGCTTAGTGAATGCCATTTTTGTTTACTTTTTCCAATCCGTAGACAGTCTTGGAAAGTTTGCGACCATAGTGGGGACAGCTTCTGGTTTTTTGGTAGGAACTTATGTACCTTTGGGCGTTCTACCTGATTTTGCACAACTACTAATGAAATGTACTCCAGCAACTTATATTGCTGCACTTTATCGGCAAGTCCTCATGAAAGAAACATTAAGTGAGACCTTTAAAGGTCAAGATAACCTTCTTCAAGAGTTTCGAGAAAAAATGGGCATTCAGCTCAAGTGGCAAGGTTTGTTGACAAAGGAAAATACTTACCTTATAGTGTTAGGAGGTATTCTTCTAGCAAGTATTCTTTGGATTGTTTTAGTGAAAAGAACTAGCCAGAAAAAATAAGTGAGAGTTGGAATAGGAATGAAACTTCGTTTTGAAGAAAAATCAGATATTTCGGCAAAGGATCCCTGTGTGGTCATCCAAGCAGAGCGATTGTCTGATCAAGCACGAGAGGTAATGGATTATCTCGAACAATTTTCAGTTGTAAATCAAGTGGTGATTCCTATTAAAACGGATGATCATTTGGTTATGGTAAAAATTGATGACATTATCCTAGCTGAGATTGATAAGAATGTGTTAACGATTTATACCGTAAACAATACCTATACGATGAGAGAGACACTGACAAACTTTCAGCATCGCATCAATCGTCGAAGTTTTTTACAGATATCACGTCATGCTGTTATGAATATAGACCATTTGGAGTCCCTATCAGATAGTTTTTCTGGCAATATGATGGCTAAAATGACAGGTGGAGTGAAGTCCAGTGTCAGCCGAAAATATGTCAAATCCTTGATGGATTATTTAGGGGTGTAGGAGGAACCAATGAAACGTTTAATTGCTTATTTTGTATCCGGCGTGAGAACGGGATCGTTCTTTTACCTTGCACTCCTTTTACTTGGTCAATTATTTCCGCAGCTTATCTATCCCAAAGTTAGTGTTGGGAATATTTTAGCCCTCTTTATGATGAGTGGTTTGATGGGAATGCTCTCGTGGATTTTGGAAGAGCTTGACCGCATGTCGTACAGACTTAGAGTAATCTTGCATTTCTTGTTGACGGCGATTGTACTTACACTGACTTGCCTACTATCAGGCTGGTATGAGGCTTTAACGAACCCTGCTATCTGGATTGTTTTCATTTCCGTTTATAGTATTATCTGGCTTTATCTCATTTGGCAAATGCATATGAGAACACAGCGTATTAATCAAGCTTTACTACATCGTCGAAGCCAGAAAAAGAAAGAAAAGTAATAAATTATAGTAAACTTCAAAAATACTCTTTTTCCTCTTGACCCTCACGCCACGTCATAGCCTATACTCTTAATCAGAGAGGAGTTCTAATGAAATCTGTAAAAGAAGTGAGCCAACTATCAGGTGTCAGTGTGCGCACCCTTCATTATTATGACGAAATTGATTTGCTGAAACCATCAGTTGTTGCTGAAAATGGTTGCCGTTACTATAATCGCGATGCGGTTGTCCGTTTGCAGGAAATATTGCTTTACCGTGAGTTAGACTTTCCTCTCAAAAAAATTAAGGAAATCGTAGGTCAACCAGGTTATGACAAAGTTCAAGCGCTTAGGGATCAGATTAAGCTCTTAGAGCTGAAAAAGTCCCGGTTGGAAGCCGTCATAGCTCATGCCAAGGCCTTACAAATGGAGGAAGAAGAAATGTCATTTGAAGCATTTGATCAAAAAGCTGTAGAAGCCTTTCAGGAAGAAGCTCAGGCTAGATGGGGCCAGACAGAAGCTTATCAAGCTTTTGCGGCTAAGGGAGAGGAGTCCTTCCCTGAAGTTACCAAAGAGATGACTGCAATCATGTCTACCTTTGGACAGCTCAAGGAGTCTAATCCTGGTGACAATAGTGTTCAGGAGCAAGTAAAGGTGTTACATGACTATATTAGTCAGCATTTTTATCCATGTGACCAAACGGTATTAGCTGGTCTCGGTCAGATGTATCAAACAGATAATCGCTTTTCTAGTTTTATTGATAAAGTTGGAGGAGCAGGGACTGCCACTTTTCTCGCAGAAGCTATTCGTATTTATTGTCAATAAACTAAAGCCAAAGTCTTAGGGACTTTGGCTTTTTTCATGCCATAGTGACATTTATGTCACTATTTTTATAATCATTTAATGCTTATAATTAATGTATCGTTTTAGAAGGCGATTAGTTAACTGTTTCTGCTATTTTGCTTGAAATTTTCTTGCAGATAATCAGATATAAACTAATTAAATTCTAACTTAAATCAAATTTACGGAGGAAATCATGTCCATTTTAACCATCGACCACATCTCAAAGTACTATAATCTCGACGGTACGAACCAAGAGCGCGCTTTGAACGATGTTACACTTGAGATTGCACCAGGAAAGATTACTGCTATCTACGGTCCATCTGGCTGTGGTAAGACCAGTCTGCTTAGTATTATTAGTGGCTTGGATAGTCAGTATCAAGGAAATCTTTATTTCAAAAATCAAAACATGAGAGATTTTTCAGAGCGTGACTTGACCTATTTTAGAAAGGCTCACATTGGCTTCGTCTTTCAAAATTTCAATCTTATCTCTCATCAATCAGTCCTTGAAAATGTCAAGATGCCTCTTTACGTTAAAAATATGACTGATAAAGAGATGGCCGAGATTGCGGAAAGGGAGCTTAGCCGTCTTGGAATCGGAGACTTTATCAAGAAAAATGTTAAGCAGCTTTCTGGTGGGCAAAAACAACGTGTGGCCATTGCCCGTGCCCTAGTCAATAATCCAGAAATGATTGTGGCTGATGAACCGACAGGTTCTCTTGATTCTCAGTCTCAGGAAAATGTTCTCGACATTTTTAAAGAGCTAGCCGAGGCAGGTAAAACTGTGATTATCGTAACCCATAACCCTGAAGTGGCGGATTATGCGGATGTTGTCATTAAAATGAAGGATGGTGAAGTCGTTGAAACAATCGAAAAATAAGGGGTTGACCCTCAAGAACAAGCTCAAATTGTCATTGAACAACTTTATGGAACGTAAGTGGCGTAATCTTTTGATTGCGACGGCAACTTCCATTGGTTTTATCGGTGTCCTAATTTCCTTTGGTTTGGGAAATGCTATTGTTGGTATGATTAATGACAGTACCGATGGTGGCAACATTCCATCCCAAATTCAGATCAGTCTTAGTGCTAAATCAGCAGCCAGAGGGGTTCTAAATGCGGATGATGAGAAGTTTATTCGTAATCAGATTAAGAGTGATGACATTAAGTATTTGGAGAGTCCCTTTGGAATGAATATGGCAAGTCTTACCCTTGATGGCAAGACCATGGATTTCAGTAAGGACCTTCCTAACTATTCTCAGGTTATCAGTCTTTACAAGAACACAAAAATCTCTACATCTCGCAATGATAAGGATAAAATTTCAGCTGGGAAACCTTTTAAATCTGAAGATGAAAATGGCTTAACCCTTCCGATGAGTTTTGTCAAACGCTACAACCAAGAAACAGGGAAGAAGCTCAAGGCTAAAGACTTTATCGGTAAAGAAATTTCAGCTCAGATTGTTGAAAATACTGCTGAGGGAACTAAAGTAGCGGATATCAAGACTAAGATTGTCCGTATTGTTGATGACAGCGAGGATGCTGAAGAGAGCAATAGCTATATGCCAGCTAAACAATTGGAAGAATTGCTCAAAGAAAATGGCTTTACCAAAACAGTCTCTTACATGCTTTTGGAGCTCAAAGATCCAGCCAAGACTAAGGAAGTCACTAAAAAATTGCAGAAAAACAAGAAGTATCTGGTTCTTTCACAGCAGGCTATTCTAGATGTCATTATTAAATTCATCCGTGTGATTCAGGCCCTCTTGATTATCCTTTCGTCACAAGCTATCCTAGTTTCAGCTGTCATGATTGGAATTATCATCTATATTAACATCATGCAACGCTCAAAAGAGATTGGTGTTATGAAGGCCGTCGGTTACCTTAATCGTGACGTGAAAGCTATCTTTGTTTATGAGGCACTTTGGATTACGGGTATCTCACTAGCTCTTGCCCTCCTTGTATCGCAGGGAATTGGAAGCTTGGCCAACATGATTGTTTCACATCTCTACCCAAGTGTCAGCAAGGTGTTTGACCTAAATCTGCCCTCAATTCTCATCATGTTTGGCTTCTCACTCTTGATGGGCTATGTGTCAGCCTACCTTCCAGCCCGTAAAATCAGTAAAATGGATCCTGTCGAGTCCCTAAGATATGAATAGAAATGAAGAGTAGTCTCCCTAGGCTACTCTTTTTTTGTTAAAACAAGCATTAGAAAATTCAGAAAATCCAAACAATAATTAACTTTCTGAAAAGTGGAGACAATTGCTCAAAAATGCTATAATAGTCAGCATATACAGGCTATTAATAACAAAAAAAGAAGTACCTATTCGATAGGAGGAATTCCATGTATAAAGATGACAGTTTAACCTTGCACACTGACTTGTATCAAATCAATATGATGCAGGTTTACTTTAACCAAGGTATTCACAATAAAAAGGCCGTTTTCGAAGTTTATTTCCGTCAACTTCCGTTTAAAAATGGCTTTGCTGTATTCGCAGGTCTGGAGCGTATTGTCAACTATCTTGAAAATCTGACCTTCTCAGAAACTGATATTGCTTATCTAAAAGATTTAGGTTATCCTGAGGATTTTCTGGACTATCTAGCCAACCTAAAACTCGAGTTGACTATCAATTCGGCCCTTGAGGGTGATTTGGTATTTGCTAATGAACCGATTTTCCAAGTGGAAGGTCCCTTGGCTCAGTGTCAGCTAGTAGAGACTGCCTTGCTAAATATCCTCAATTACCAGATTCTGATTGCTACTAAGGCAGCTCGTATTCGTTCTGTCATTGAGGATGCTCCTCTGTTAGAATTTGGGACACGTCGTGCACAAGAGATGGATGCAGCAATCTGGGGAACGCGTGCAGCCGTGATTGGTGGTGCTGATGCAACGTCAAATGTACGTGCCGGTAAGATTTTTGGCATCCCAGTTTCTGGTACACATGCCCATGCTCTTGTTCAAGCTTATGGTAACGATTATGATGCCTTTAAAGCCTATGCATCTACTCATAAGGACTGTGTATTCCTTGTAGATACCTATGACACCCTTAAGATTGGTGTACCGAATGCTATCCGTGTCGCTAAAGAGCTCGGTGATAAGATTAATTTCTTGGGTGTTCGTCTTGATTCAGGTGACTTGGCTTATCTATCGAAGCAGGTCCGTAAGCAACTGGATGCAGCCGGTTTCCCTGATGCTAAGATCTATGCTTCAAACGACCTAGATGAAAATACTATCCTCAACTTGAAGATGCAGAAGGCCAAGATTGATGTCTGGGGAGTGGGTACTAAGCTTATCACTGCCTATGATCAACCAGCCTTGGGTGCTGTCTACAAGATTGTCTCAATGGAAGATGATCAAGGAGTCATGCATGATACTATCAAGTTGTCCAACAATGCTGAGAAGGTATCGACACCAGGTAAGAAGCAAGTGTGGCGTATTACGAGTCGTGCTAAGGGCAAATCAGAAGGTGACTATATCACTTTCGCAGACACGGATGTTAATGCTCTAGAAGAAATTAATATGTTCCACCCAACATACACCTACATTAATAAGACTGTTCGTGATTTTGATGCAGTGCCACTCTTGGTCCCAATCTACGACAAGGGGCAACTAATCTATGAGTTACCAAGTCTTGATGAAATCAAGGCTTATGCGACTAAGGAATTGGATGAACTTTGGAATGAGTACAAGCGCGTGCTTAACCCTCAAGATTATCCAGTTGACTTGGCTAAAGATGTTTGGGATAACAAGATGACCTTGATTGATAATGTCCGTAAGAAAGCCCATGACTTGTCAGAGTAAAAGGAGAAATTATGACTTTGCAAGAAACTATTATTGCTCAACTAGGGGTGACACCTAACATTGATCCAAAAGAAGAAATTCGAAAATCTGTTGATTTTTTGAAGGCTTATATGCTCAAACATCCTTTCCTTAAGTCTTATGTTTTAGGGATTTCCGGAGGTCAAGATTCTACCTTAGCTGGCCGTCTAGCCCAACTTGCCGTTGAAGAGCTTCGTGCAGAGACAGGGAAAGACTATCAGTTTATTGCCATTCGCTTGCCTTATGGAGTGCAGGCAGACGAGGATGATGCCCAACATGCCCTTGCTTTTATCAAGCCAGATGTGAGTCTTGCGGTTAACATTAAGGAAGCTGTTGATGGTCAGGTTGCTGAACTTGCCAAGGCAGGCGTAACCGTTTCTGACTTTAACAAGGGAAATATTAAGGCCCGTCAACGTATGATTACCCAATACGCGGTTGCTGGTGAAAATAGTGGTGCAGTCATTGGTACGGACCATGCTGCTGAAAATCTTACTGGCTTCTTCACAAAATTTGGCGATGGTGGTGCGGATATTTTGCCGCTCTTTCGTCTAAATAAGCGTCAAGGAGCAGCTCTGCTTGCAGAACTTGGTGCGGACAAGGCCCTTTATGAAAAAGTGCCAACAGCGGACTTGGAAGAGGACAAACCAGGAATTGCTGATGAAGTGGCACTTGGCGTGACCTATCGTGAAATTGATGACTACCTTGAAGGTAAGGAAGTCTCAGCCAAAGCTCAGGAAACTATTGAGACTTGGTGGCGTAAAGGTCAACACAAACGTCACTTGCCAATCACTATTTTTGATGAGTTTTGGAAATAAGAGGAGAAATGAATTATGATCAAAGCTTATATTGATTTTTGGAAACGTGCCTTTGACTTTAGCGGACGTTCGACTCGTCCAGACTACTGGTGGGCTTACTTGGTTAATGTCATTATTATCACTATTCTTACTGTTTTTTGTGTTCTTATTCCTTTCTTCAGTAATGTTGACCTTAGTGATCCAGCTCTGTTGAATAATCAGACTGAACTGCAAAAAATAATTATTACCTATGCTTGGCCACTAATGCTTTTTAGCTTAATTGAACTTATCCCTCAATTGTCTCTACAAATCCGTCGTTTAAGAGATGCAGGCTTTCATCCGGCTTGGGTACTTCTAAGTTATATAGGGCTTGTACCAATCTTGGCTATCTTCTCATTGATTGGAAGCATTGTCCTCCTTATCATGTCTTGTCAACCAACGAAACTAGCACCTGAAACGCAGTTTGATAAAGTTGAATAAGATTGTCGTACCCCTAGGTTTAACCTAGGGTTATTTTTAAATTGAATTTTCAGAAATTAGTGATAAAATAGAGAAGAATAAGGCTTAAAAGGAGGAATCTTATGACTTCACTATCAACAGATTTCACAGATAAACTATTTGCAGACTATGAGGCCAATGCCAAATACAGTGCTATCGAAAATGCTGTAACTCACAATGGCTTGCTCAAATCCATCGAAACACGTCAATCAGAAGTTGAAAACGACCATGTTTTCTCAATTGATTTGACTAAAGATGAGGTGTCTAACCAGAAAGCTTCAGGACGTTGTTGGATGTTTGCGGCACTAAATACTTTCCGTCACAAATTAATCTCAGACTTTAAATTGGAAAGTTTCGAACTTTCTCAAGCTCACACTTTCTTCTGGGACAAGTATGAAAAATCAAACTGGTTCTTGGAACAAATCATTGCTACAGCAGATCAAGAGATTGGCAGTCGTAAGGTTAAATTCCTTTTGGATACCCCTCAACAAGATGGTGGACAATGGGATATGGTCGTATCACTTTTTGAAAAATACGGTGTTGTACCAAAATCAGTTTATCCAGAATCTGTAGCTTCAAGCAATAGTCGTGAGCTTAATCAATACCTCAATAAGCTTCTTCGTCAAGATGCTCAAATCTTGCGTGATTTGATTGCTGGAGGTGCTGATCAAGCTGCTGTTCAGGCCAAGAAGGAAGAACTTCTTCAAGAAATTTTCAATTATCTTGCTATGACTCTTGGTTTACCACCACGTCAGTTTGATTTTGCCTACCGAGATAAGGATGACAACTATCAATCTGAGAAAAATATCACACCACAAGCATTCTTTGAAAAATATGTGGGTCTCAAACTCAGTGACTATGTGTCAGTTATCAACGCTCCAACAGCTGATAAACCTTACGGAAAATCTTATACTGTTGAGATGTTGGGTAATGTTGTAGGTGCACCAAGTGTTCGTTATATCAACCTCCCAATGGACCGTTTCAAAGAGCTTGCTATTGCACAGATGAAGTCTGGAGAAACTGTTTGGTTTGGTTCAGATGTTGGTCAAGTTTCAGACCGTCAAAAAGGTATTCTTGCAACTAATGTTTATGACTTTACAGCTAGCATGGATATTAACTTGACTCAAGATAAGGCAGGACGTTTGGACTACAGTGAATCTCTCATGACTCATGCCATGGTATTGACTGGGGTTGATTTGGATGCCGATGGCAAACCTGTTAAATGGAAGGTTGAAAACTCTTGGGGAGACAAGGTTGGACAAAAAGGTTACTTTGTCGCTTCTGATGCCTGGATGGATGAATACACTTATCAAATCGTTGTCCGCAAAGACTTCCTTACAGCTGAAGAATTAGCAGCCTATGAAGCAGAGCCACAAGTACTTGCCCCTTGGGACCCAATGGGAGCCCTTGCTTCAAAATAAGATAATACATGAAAACACTGGAAATTTTCCAGTGTTTTTTATAGTTTCTTTAAAATTTATCGGTAAAAAAAGAGTTATCCAATCGGATAACCCTTTTTATTTCTTATTCTTCTGCTGTAGTAGTGTTTGAATTTGAATGTTCAGAGCCGTTAGAGGCCGATGTCGATGGATTTGTTGAAGCATCAGGTCCATACTGTTGACTATCTTGTGAACTTGATGAGTCACTGCTTTGGCTGGAGTCCGAACTTGATGATGAGCTAGATGTTCCTAGTGATCCTGTGTAGACATTTGATGTTGAAGAACCAGTAAGGAAGACATAACTACCATTGTTATAAACACCACTAGGCATTTCAAAATCTTCAGAACCCGCACCATACATCTGGTTAAGGTAGCTACTTGTTACACCGTAGATTTGTTTAGCGATATCAAGGTCTGAACCATAAAGTGGTGTTTTACGGTTTTTGTAACCTGTCCAAATCGCCATTGCATACTTAGTATTGTAACCAACGAAAGTTTCATCCGGAACCATAAGGTCAGCATAGACACCACTTTCTTTTTGTACTTTATAGTACTCATCGTCACCGTAGTTAGATGTACCAGTCTTACCAGCATTGATTGTACCAGGAACATAAGCTTCAGTTGCTGTACCACCTGTCAATACTTGTTTCAACATACTTGACATCATGTAGGCTGTTTGCGGTGACATGGCTTCGACACCTTTAGAATCAAATGATTTAGTTGAACCATCTTCAAATTTGATTGATTTAATGTAAGATGGTTTATAGTAAGTACCACCATTTGCAAAGGCTGCATAAGCTGCGGCCATCTTCTCACTTGATGCACCATACTTAGAATCTGATGATGATGTTGAAGATGAGATGGCATTTGAGTAGTACATTTCTGGATACTCGATACCCAAATCCTTCAAGAAGGATTGAGCATATTCCAAACCGGCAGCTTGGAGAGCTTTAACGGCTGTAACGTTACGTGATTGTTGAAGTGCATAAGTTAATGAAATGCTTCCGTAATACTTACGGTCCCAGTTGTAAACTGGTGTTGAAGAACCTGGGAAATTGTAAGGATTATCGTAAACAGTCGTACCAGTGTTTGTATAAACACCTTTTTCAATAGCAGGAGCATAGTCAGTGATTGGTTTCATTGTAGAACCCCAGTCACGGTCTGTTTGAACAGCTTGGTTGGTACCAAGTGCGATGTTTTCGTCTTGGTGACGTGAGCCCAATTGGGCAACGACACGACCATTAGTAACATCAATAATAGTAGAAGCAACTTGGAGACTATCGTTTGGATAGTATACGTAGTCGTTAGTATTATAGACGTTCCAGATATATTTTTGAATATCTGGATTAAGGTTAGTGTAGACGTCGAGACCTGCTGAGTAAATATCAGCGTTGGCATCGGTAGATACCTGTTCAATAACTTGTTTGATGTAGTTATCTAAGTATGGCTCATAGCTAGCTTTCTTCGTAAGTGGAAGAAGGCCATCTGATACATCAGTTGCTTTAGCTTGCTCGTACTCTTCTTTAGAAATATTCTTGTCTTCATACATTTCGTCAAGAACAGTGTTACGACGTTCTTTGGCAGCATCTGGATTAGCATAAGGGTCATATTGTGTTGGTGCTTGTGGAATACCAGCAAGAAGAGCTGCTTGGGCAACAGAGAGGTCGCTCAAGTCCTTACCAAAGTAAGATTTAGCTGCAGTCTTCATACCGTAGTAACCATTACCCATATAAACCTTATTAATATAGAAGGTCAAGATTTCTTGTTTAGTGAATTGACGCTCCATTTGGAGTGACAACCAGATTTCTTGTGACTTACGTTTAAGGGTTTGGTCAGAAGTGTTAGTTGAGAAGTAAGCCAACTTAATCAACTGTTGGTCGAGCGTAGACCCCCCTTGGGTGCTGCTACGACGAAGGTTGTTAACAGCTGCCCCCATGATACGGTAGACGTCAATCCCACGGTGAGTGAAGAAACGTTTATCCTCGATAGAGGTGATGGCATTAACTAGAGTTGTTGGAATTTCATCTGTTGATGCACTCTCACGTTTCTCAGCTCCCAAGTCGGCAACAAGACTACCATTAGCGTCGTAAATCTTACTTGAGTTTGTTGATTGCAGTTTGTTCTCGGTAAGTTTAGGAACACTGCTAACATAGTAGGCAAAGAGGCTACCACCAGCGATGACACAGACTACAAAGAAAGTAAGCAGTCCAATAAATCCGTATTTTGCAATACGCCAGCCCAAACTTTGGTCTGAAGCGGCAGAGCGTTTTCCTTTGCCATAGCGAGAAGAATCTGAACGCTTGACCTTGATGTTTTTAGCACGTTTAGTCAAACCGTTAAGTGATTCTTTAAAGTTGCTGAAATTAAATTTAGCCATTATGTGTTACCACCTAATAATTTTTCAATGATTTCTAAGTAAGGAACTTGAGGATAAGCTGCTTCTGCAATTGCATAGCCTCTTTTTTTGATATAATCAAGAGGCATTGATTTCGTCCCTTTATCAATCTGATAAAAAGCGATTAAGTCTTTGGCAGGCAGAAGGTAGGTTTCCTTAAGCGTCGAGAAGTGAAGTAGCACGAAGCAGATCCCATCTTGACTGATGACCTGAGACATGTGCTCAATTTGATGCGCATGAAAGTTTTTCATAGGCATGGATGTCTTTTGTCGTGTCTCTTTGGCTTCAAAATCAATGTAGTATCCTTTGTAAACGCCGGAGTAGTCGGTAGTAGAAGCTTGTCTAAAGTAAGCTTCTACAATCTTTGCCCGTGAGCGTTTGGGATAATCGACTTTGACAATTTGAACAGGGGTAGGTTTTTTATGAATAACGGCTAAACCACGCGACAAATAGTAATCATTAGTCGCGTTAATAGCAGATTCAAAGCTCATCCCCCGATTGGCAAAGTCAACTCTATTTGATTTTTTAGGACGTACTTGTGCTATCTTACGAGATATCTGATGGGGATAGTTTACCATTTCTTTCCCTTCTTCTTTATAAGATATGCATAAAGACTATTTCATTATACCATAAAATGAATGAGGAAAACAACAAATGACATCACTACTGGTAACTGGCTATAAGAGCTTTGAACTCGGTATTTTTAAAGACAAGGACCCTAAAGTAACCATTATCAAGAAAGCAATCAAACGTGATTTGAAGCGTTTCTTGGATGATGGTGTGGATTGGATGATTTTTACTGGGAACCTCGGTTTTGAATTTTGGGCACTAGAAGTAGCCAAAGAACTTCAAAAAGACTATCCTTTGAAGTTAGCGACCCTCTTCCCTTTTGAAACGCATGGTCAGAATTGGAATGAAGCGAATCAAACAAAACTAGCAGCCTTTAAGCAGGTTGATTTTGTCAAGTATAGCTTTCCCGCTTACCAATCTCCAGCGCAGTTTAAACATTTTAATCAGTTTCTCATTGACAATACAGATCAGGCTTATTTATTTTATGAACCTGAAAATGAAACAAATCTGAAATATTTTTACGGTATGATGTTAGAAGCAAGGGGTTATCCCGTATCTAGACTGACTTTTGATGACCTCAATGAAGTCATGTCGGAATAGGATATAATTGAATTTTAAACTTGCATTTTTATCTTTTTTTCTGTATCATAAAAACATTAGACAGTAAAGTATTAGTAAGTTAGATAAGACAAGTATTGGAGAATAAAAATGGCTAAGATTAATTTAACGCCCAAGAAAATCTACGAACAAGAATTTAAAACAAGCATGCGTGGATACGATAAAAAAGAAGTTGATGAGTTTCTAGACGATGTAATCAAAGATTACGGTGTCTATATTGCTCTAGTTAAGGAATTGCAAGAAGAAAATGCAAAACTGAAGGCTAAGACTTCATCAGCTCCTGCTAGTCGCCCAGCATACGCAAGTGCGACAAGTGAGCCATCACGTGCGAATGCCAATGTTGCTTCGGCTTCAAACTATGATATCTTAAAACGTATCAGTCGTTTGGAGAAAGAGGTCTTTGGAAAACAAATCGTCGAATAAAACTGGTTTGTGCAATTTTTGGATAATCGCATGGTTGCTAGTCTTCCATGAGGAAAGTCCATGCTAGCACTGGCTGTGATGCCAGTAGTGTTTGTGCTAGGTGAATTAATAAGCCTAGGGACTTGATTTTCAAGTTACGGCGAGTGAACTGGCTAAGTCTTTGGATAGGTTTTAGTAGCTCTGAAAGTGCCACAGTGACGGAGTTTTTAGGGAAACCTAAAAAGTGGAACGCGGTAAACCCCTCAAGCTAGCAACCCAAACTTTGGTAGGGGCATGGGATGGCTGGAAACGAACGGACCATCCTGACTGCTTTGCAGTAGACAGATGATTATCGAAGGAAGTGGTACCTAGTCACTTCTGGAACAAAACATGGCTTATAGAAAATTGCATATAGGTGAGGCTGGGACACATGTCTCAGCCTTCTTTTAGCAAGAATTCTCTCTTTTATATTTAAAGAAAAGAGTGGGTAATAAGCTATCGGTTAAGAAAGTTTGTACTCGTAACAATGAGATAAAAGGATGACAATGAAAGAAATATTTACATTAGTAGCAACTGCAGCAGCAGGTCTTGAGGCTGTGGTTGGACGTGAATTGCGTGAGTTAGGTTATGACACGCAGGTTGAAAATGGTAAGGTGCGTTTCCAAGGTGGTGTTCGTGCAATTGCTGAAACTAACCTTTGGTTGAGGGCAGCAGATCGTATCAAGATTGTAGTGGGTGAATTTCCAGCACGTACCTTTGAGGAACTCTTTCAGGGAGTTTTTGCCTTGGACTGGGAAAACTATCTTCCACTAGGTGCAAAGTTTCCGATTTCAAAAGCTAAATGCGTTAAATCAAAGCTTCACAACGAGCCTTCTGTTCAGGCGATTTCAAAAAAAGCCGTCGTTAAGAAACTACAGAAGTATTTCCACCGTCCAGAAGGAGTACCTCTTCAAGAAACGGGTGCAGAATTTAAGATTGAAGTCTCAATTTTAAAGGATAAGGCTACGGTTTTGATTGATACCACTGGTGCTAGTCTCTTTAAGCGTGGTTACCGTACGGATAAAGGTGGGGCACCGATTAAGGAAAATATGGCGGCTGCTATCCTGGAACTTAGTAACTGGTATCCGGATAAACCGTTGATTGACCCGACTTGTGGTTCAGGGACCTTCTGTATTGAGGCTGCAATGATTGGTATGAACATTGCACCAGGATTTAATCGTGATTTTGCCTTTGAAGCCTGGAATTGGGTGGACAAGGATTTGGTACAATCGGTACGCGATGAAGCAGATAGTAAGGCAAATTATGATATTGAACTAGATATTATGGGTTGTGATATTGATGGCCGTATGGTTGAGATCGCAAAAGCCAATGCTCGTGAGGCTGGTCTTGAAGATGTTATTAAATTGAAACAAATGCGTTTACAGGACTTGAAAACAGATAAAATCAATGGTGTCATTATTTCAAACCCTCCTTATGGTGAGCGTTTGTTGGATGACAAGGCTGTGGATATCTTGTATAATGAAATGGGTCAAACTTTTGCGCCACTTAAAACTTGGAGCAAGTTTATCTTGACCAGCGATGAACAATTTGAAAGCAAATACGGTATGAAAGCCGATAAAAAACGTAAGCTTTATAACGGGACACTCCGTGTTGATTTGTATCAATATTTTGGTGAGCGTGTTCGCCGTTCTGAGGCTAGAAAGGTAAATTAAACGTGTCAGAAGATAAAACACAAAATGGCTATGAAGGTAGCCAAGAGCTAGATTTCCAAGATGCCAAGGAAATGACAGTCGGTGAGGCTGTCCGCAAAGAAGCTGAGATTAATGCTGGTGTAACAGAAACAGATAGCATTTTGGATAAGTATATCAAGCAACACCGCGAAGAAGTTGCCTCACAAAAATTTTCAAAGAAAATTGAAGCTGATGGCGACACATCACCTTTGGATGCTTTTATTCAAAAGCAACGTCAGGAGTTTGCGGATTCAGGTTTGATTGGTCAATCAATGGCTAATGAGTCAATCAACTCAACAGTAGCTACTGAAGAAGTAACACCAGTCACATTTGGTTTTGGTGCTACAGATAACAAGGTTGATGAAACTCAATCTCATATTGACAAGCAGTTGCCGAATGCTCCTGTTGAACCTGAGGTTATTGCAGAACCAGAAAGTCAAAGTTCTGAAGTCATCATTACGTCAACGAATGCTGATCGTTTCATCACGTCAGAAACAGAAAAATTTGACCTGGGTGATGCACTAGCAGATTCAGCTACTTCAACTAATCAGCCAGCGCCAGCCTATAACGATGCATTGGTAGATAATATTGATGATAACAATCCTTTGATTGCTAACATCGATGATCCAGAACCACAAAATCCTGTTGTTGCCAATGTTGACGATACTGAGCCGCAAGCTTCAAAACCATTGTTGGATGATGTTGCTATCTCAGACACTATCGATTTGGCGGCTATTGCCTCAACAGTGGCAGGGGTAACTGGAGCAAAAGCTGACGAAGAAAAGACAACACCAAAAGTGTCTATGGCAGTTAATCGCCCATCTGCAGAAGACAGAATCTCTTCAGAGTCTATTTCACCATCGCATAAGAGTGCCTTTGATGGTGATATTCCAGTTTACCGTCGTAAAGGTGTTGTTATCGGTGCTCTAGCAGTTCTTGCTTTAGCTATTATTGGTGGTAGCTATGCTCTTTATAAAGGAACACATAGCCAATCGGCAAAAACAACAAGCACAGCTTCTTCAGCAGTGACGTCAACATCAAGCAAGGACACGGCAGCTGCTGATAATAAGGCCTTCGAAGAAATGTATAAGAATTTCTTCACAGATGATGAGCAAACAAAACTCGCTAATGATCAATTTGGTAAGCTATCAGATTTGGAAAAACTGCTCAAGAAATTGGAGAAAACCAAGTATTATGATGCAGCTAAGAAAAAATATGATAACTTGAAGAAACAAATTGAAGCTGTACAAAAGATTAACAGTCAGTTTGAGTCAGATGCTCTGGTAGATGGTAGCTATAATGCCTCTATCGCTGTTAAATCCGATGCCAACTTTAATAATCTGCCAGAAAGTGTAACAACAACTGGAAATGCGAGTCTTGATAGCACTATCCAAGAAGCGATTAAGGGTGGTAAGACTCAGCTTGAAGAAAAAGCTAAGGCTGCGAGCGCAACATCTGCAGCGACAGCTGCTGATAGCGCCAATACTGCTAGTCCTGCTGCACCTTCAGGTGATAACACGTCTGGAGCAGCTTCTACTGGTGGTGGTGCGGCTGCATCAAATACATCTGGAGCGCAAAATGGAGCAGCTAACTCAGCAGGTTCAACAGGTTCAGCTGGTGCGACTGGAGGAACTACTGGTGGCTCAGCTGCAGCTTCAACAGTTGTAACACGCGGAATCACAAATTATAACCCATCAATCCTTCAACGTGACCGCTCACGTGTGCCTTATAATGCAAACGTAGTAGCAGATACAAGTAACCCAGCTTGGACTTGGGCTGATGGTGTTCTTGATAAGATTATTGAAACATCACACTCACGTGGTTACTTCTCAGGAGATAACTTCATCCTTGAACCAGTTAACATCATCAATGGTAATGGTTACTACAACTTGTACCTTCCAGATGGAACTTACCTCTTCAGTATCAACTGTAAGACAGGTTATTATGTTGGTAATGGTTCAGGTCACTCAGATAAACTTGATTATTAATAATAATCTGCGACACTCCCTAGGGAGTGTTTTTTGTTTTATCTTGGTGAAGGCCTAGTTTATAAGGATTTTGTGCTATAATAGAGGGATAAGATAGGGGTGAATACTATGGCAAAATTGATGCCGGGTAGAGTCCGTAATGAGGGTATTGAACTTTTTGAAAAGGATCTCATTACCATTCATCAGGTCTCAGAAACTCAGTTGGATACAACAGTTGACCAACATCATTTAATTTATGCACTCAATGATTCTGAAATCACGTGTGACTGTGATTATTTCGCTCAAAAAGGCTATTGTCCCCATTTGGCAGCGGTTGAGTATTATCTAAAAAATGATAAAGAAGGCCAGCGTCTCTTGGCAGAACTGGAAGAGGAACAAGAATCCTCTCAAGGCCAAGAGCGAGGTCACTCTTTTGGTGGTTTATTTTTAGAAGGGCTTTCCCTGAATGAAGATGATACCGTTAGATATAGCTTGATGGTAGAGGGAGAGGAATCTACCTTTGGTTCAGAGATTTGGTGGAGTATACGTTTACGTCGCTTACCAGATGAACGTTCTTATGTTATTCGAGATATTCCTGCCTTTCTCAAACTTGTAGAGGCTGAGGGTTATTATCAGATAGGTAAGAACTACTATGAACCCCTATCACTTATTCAATTTGACCAGGCTTCACAAGAATTTTTAGACTTTCTAGGACGGATGATTCCAGATGAAGCCAAGACTAATTTAGATTTTATTTTACCGAATAATGCACGTCACCTTTGTCTCCCTTACGGTTTTTTTGAAGAAGGTTTGAGACGGATGCAAGATTTGGATGGCTTTAGGTTTGAATGGGAAGGAGCCGAATATCGCCAACTTTTGGTCGAGGATTTGACTGCTGATGCTCAGCTCTTCTCGTTTGATATTTGTGTCGAGCCCAAGATGATTGAATTGACTGTCGCTGAGAAGAATAGTCAGGCCTTTTTTAATAATCGTATTCTCTTTTATCAAGGTGTTTTTTATCGTCTGAATCGAAAACAACAAAAACTTTTGGTTGGTTTACGCTCTCTTCCAATCGGAAGCGATTTGAATAAGCATGTCAGCTTTAATCTTGATGAACAAGCCATCTTGGCTGCTAGTCTTTTTGATTTTAGGACTATGGGACCAGTTAAAGCTCCTAAAGCCTTTAATATCAAGGATTTTACACCGAGATTTCACTTTGATCTGAAAGGTGACAGTGAGGTTATACTTACATTAGCCTTTGATTTTGATGGTTTCCTAGTCCATAATCGACAAGAGTTGAGTCATTTAGGATTTACGAGTAACTATCGTCATGAGCAGGCTGTTTTCCGTTTGATGGCTAAGCATGAATTCACCCCTGATTTTCAGTCATCTAAACGATTAATTAGCAGTCAAGAGCTCTATGATTTCTTTACGAATACTCTACCAGAATTTGAAAATACAGGGACGGTTCTGATTGGGCAGGAGTTGCGTGACTTACGGGTTGAACAGAGTCCGCAGGTTCAGGTAGAGCGTCAGGGGAATTTATTAGATATTTCCTTTGATTTTTCAAGTCTTGACGATGAAGATGTGGATCATGCTTTAGCAGCTTTGATGAAAAGTTCGCCCTATTTTATCAATCGTAGTGGTCAGTTGATTGTTTTTGACGAAGCGACGCATCGTATTAGTGAGAGTCTCAAAACTCTAAGAGCTCGATATTCAGGGCAAGGTCACCTAGAACTAAATCAATTGACTGCCTATCAATTAATGGAGGCTCTTTCAGAAAGTGATTCTGTTCGATTTTCAAAAGATTTCCAACTCTTAACGCAACATTTGAGTAAACCAGAGACCTTTGATTTGCCAACTTATAAGGTAGAAGCTGACCTTCGTCCCTATCAGGAAAAGGGTGTTCAGTGGCTATCTATGTTGCATCACTATGGTTTTGGCGGTATCTTGGCCGATGATATGGGGTTGGGGAAAACTTTGCAAACTATTGCCTATCTCTCTGCACATTTAGAAGAAGGACAACGAGTTTTGGTTTTGTCACCATCAAGCCTGATTTACAATTGGCAGGATGAGTTTAAAAAGTTTGCCCCTCAGTTAGATGTAGCGGTTTCTTATGGACTCAAGCCAAAACGTGATGACATCATTGCTGAAGACCACCAGATTATTATTACAAGCTACGCTTCCTTCCGTCAGGATTTTGATGCTTACAAGGCTGGCCAATATGACTATCTCATTCTCGATGAGGCTCAGGTCATGAAGAATACACAGACAAAGATTGCCCAATATCTACGTGATTTTTCTGTTCCACATTGCTTAGCACTATCTGGAACGCCTATTGAAAATCATTTGTTGGAGATTTGGTCTATTTTCCAGATTATTCTACCAGGACTTTTACCAGCTAAAAAAACTTTCCTTAAGTTAACACCTAAGGAAGTGGCTAGGTATATTTCTCCCTTTATTCTAAGACGTAAAAAAGAAGAGGTCCTTCCTGATCTACCAGATTTGATTGAAATCACTCACCAAAGTGAATTGTCAGATGCTCAAAAGGCTATCTATTTAGCACAATTGCAACAGATGCAACAAGGATTAATTTCGGCAAGTGATCAGGAAATCAACCGTCGTAAGGTGGAAATCTTGTCAGGAATTACCCGCTTACGACAAATCTGTGATACCCCAGCTCTCTTTATGGACTATGCGGGAGATAGCGGAAAATTAGATAGCCTTAGAGAGTTGCTTAGCCAAATTAAGGAATCAGACCATCGTGTCCTTATCTTTTCACAATTTCGTGGGATGTTAGATATTACAGAGAGTCTCTTACAAGAATTAGGAATTTCCTCATATAAGCTAACAGGGTCAACGCCATCTGATAGTCGTCAGGAGATGACCAGAGCCTTCAATCAAGGAAGTCGAGATGCCTTTTTGATTTCTCTGAAAGCAGGAGGAGTGGGACTGAATCTAACTGGTGCTGATACGGTTATTCTGATTGACCTTTGGTGGAATCCAGCGGTAGAAATGCAGGCTATTAGTCGTGCTCACCGTATTGGTCAGGAACAAAATGTCGAAGTTTACCGTTTGATTACAAGAGGGACTATCGAAGAGAAAATTCTTGAGCTTCAAGAAGGCAAGAAAAACCTGGTAACAACCGTCTTGGATGGCAATGAAAGCCGTGCCAGCATGACCGTTGAGGATATTAAAGAAATTCTTGGTATTGCAATATCTTAATTTGTTATATTTGATATTGAAATACTAAGAGGTAAAAATGCTACTAGGCAAATCTTTTGAATTAGGCTATAATAGAATATTGCAAGACGTATCTTCCCATTCCCGATTGTTTATATTAAGATACGCATCATCTCGAAAATGAAAGGAAGTCTTTTATGCATCGCCAAAGACGACAATTTCCGCTGATCCCAGACGGGGAACCTTGCTTGCAAGAACCGGTCTCTATGCGCCTATACGAAAATGAAGATTTAATCACAAATATCCGTGGCCCTTACCAAGATAAGGACTACAATGATTTGTTGCCGAACTATGATTTTTTGTCAGCTAAGCCTAGCAATCGTAAGCAGGCTCCAAAACGAGTGGAGACACAAGAGGCTGGCATGACTTATGCTGAGGAAGCCCGTGAAAAGGCTAAGCGTGATGTACGTGAGAAACGACAAAAATTCCTCCGCCAAGAAGTTCAACAAACCAAACATACTAATAGCCGCCAACTGACTGCTAAGCCTAAGGTAGAAGCTAAACCAAGCTTTGAGGCCACTGTTGAGCCAGCTGCTGTAACAACGGATAAAGGACCAGTGACAGCCTCTATCTTGGGAGCTCCTGTAAGTGCTATCAAGCGAACTTTAGCGCCTAATGGGAAGCACTCAAAGATCCATCACTTGGCAAATCGTCTGCAACAAGATTCTTACATCTTGGCAGAAGTGGCTCCAACCTATCAACAGCCTAGTAACCCATCTCGTAAGAACGTCAAGAAAAATAGCTATGACTTCTTGAAACGTAGCCAGGTTTATAATTACCCAGAACGTCAAACTTACCGTGAACACCGAGTTGCTCAAGAATTAAATTTGACGCATTTAGAAGACGCAAACTAATCGCAGTGCGATTGTAAGGAGAAACTATGTCAAAAACTTATCATTTTATTGGAATTAAAGGATCTGGTATGTCAGCTTTGGCTTTGATGCTCCACCAAATGGGACACAAGGTTCAAGGTTCAGATGTGGAAAAATATTACTTCACTCAACGTGGTCTTGAGCAAGCAGGTATTCCTATCCTTCCTTTCGATGAAAAAAACATCACAGAAGATGTTGAATTGATTGCTGGAAATGCCTTTCGTGAAGATAACAACGTTGAAGTTGCTTATGCAATTAAAAATGGCTACAGCTTTAAGCGTTACCACGAGTTCTTGGGTCACTTCATGGATCAATTCACTAGCTTTGGTGTGGCAGGTGCACATGGTAAGACTTCTACAACAGGTCTCTTGTCACATGTTATGAAAAATATCACCGACACGTCATACCTTATCGGTGACGGAACTGGACGAGGTTCTGCTAATGCACAATACTTTGTCTTTGAGTCTGATGAATATGAACGTCATTTCATGCCATACCACCCAGCATACTCAATCATCACTAACATTGACTTTGACCATCCTGATTACTTTACAAGTATCGATGATGTGTTCTCTGCCTTTGATGACTATGCTAAGCAAGTGCAAAAAGGACTCTTTGTTTACGGTGAGGATCCACACCTTCGTAAGATTACAGCCAATGCGCCAATCTATTACTACGGTTTTGAAGAAAATGATGACTTTATGGCAACAGATATTGTGCGTACAACGACAGGGTCTAATTTTAAGGTGAAACATGATGGACAAATCCTTGGAGAATTCCATGTGCCAGCCTATGGTCGTCACAATATTTTGAATGGAACTGCGGTTATTGGGAACCTCTATGTAGCCGGTTTTGACATGGACTTGGTTGCGGAACACCTTAAAACTTTCTCAGGTGTTAAACGCCGTTTCACAGAGAAAATTATCAGTGGTACTGTTGTCATCGATGACTTTGCCCACCATCCAACTGAAATTATTGCAACGCTTGATGCAGCACGTCAAAAGTACCCATCTAAAGAGATTGTTGCTATTTTCCAACCACATACCTTCACACGTACCATCGCCCTTCTTGATGAATTTGCTGAAGCTTTGAACGAAGCAGATGCTGTTTATTTGGCACAAATTTACGGTTCAGCGCGTGAGGTTGACCATGGTGATGTTAAGGTTGAAGATCTTGCCGCTAAGATCAATAAACCTGCCAAAGTGGTTACAGTTGAAAATGTCTCACCTCTCCTTGACCATGACAATGCTGTTTATGTCTTTATGGGAGCTGGAGACATCCAACTTTACGAACGCTCGTTTGAAGAGCTCCTAGCAAGCTTGCAAACACATATGTAATAGATTAAGGGCTGTAGCGATTTCGCTCAGCTCTTTCTCTTAATAGAAAGGAATTTGATATGCTTATTCGACATGCCCGAGAGGATGATTGGGATGATGTTGTTCGTATCGAACAAGAAAATTTTTCGCCTGAAGAGGCTGCAACTCCAGAGGCCATTGCGGAGCGTTTAGAGACGATTTGTGATACCTTTCTAATTGCTGAAATTGATGGCGTTGTAGCTGGCTACATCGAAGGACCTGTGATTGCGGAACGTTACCTCACAGATGACCTGTTCCATAAGGTGGCTCCTAATGCTAGTCAAGGAGGTTTTATTGCAGTTACTAGTTTGTCTATCTCCAAAGATTTTAAAGGGCAAGGTATTGGAACAGCCTTGATTGCAGCGCTTAAAGATCTGGCTATTGCTCAAAAACGCCAAGGTATTAGCTTGACTTGTCATGATTACTTGATTGCCTACTATGAGATGAATGGTTTTACTGATGAGGGAGAATCAGAATCAAATCATGGTGGAAGCTCTTGGTATAATATGGTCTGGGAGAACCCAGAAACCCATTGATTTCAGTGTTACGTTACTGTGACAAAGGACCAATTGATTTGCATTAACTGACTTTTTAAGATATAATGGCGTTTGTTACTATAGAGGAGGTATGCCTTGACGGACAAGTTTAATGAACACTCGGAAGCTTCTGAAGATAGCCTAAGCTTCAAAAATCAGATTCTCCGAGACTTACAAGAAGCGACACGGCTCCGTTCTCTTCGTGAGGAGGAGCATAATAAAAGTGCAACTATGCCCGAGACACCACTTTCAACGTCAGCTGAGAGCGCTACAACTCGTAGTGATTCAGCGTCTAATAAAGTAAGTAACCAAGATTTTAGTTCACATTCTGTTTCACACAGTGCCTTTGCTAAATCTATGACTTCTGAGACAGCCCAAGATTCTCAACAAGATAGTCTTGGCTTGTTTTCAGATTCCCAAGCGGAGTCTTTAGTATCTGATGCTCATTCAAACCTAGCGTCTATTCCTAAAGAGCCAATTGAGGAGGAGACAAAGGTAAATATTCCTCAGGAGACTGAAACGTCGAAACGCCGTTTTAAACGTCCAGTTTGGGAGACTAGTCTTAACGAAGCATCTGAAGAGGAGTATATTCCTGCAGATGTGGCTAAGGAGCTCATTGAAGCTAAGTCTAACGAAGCTATTTATACAGACCCTAAAGAATTGGAGGCCAAATTGACCTCAGAACGTCAAAAAGAAGCATTCTTGCAGGAACATCATGAAACAAGTGACCAAGCGTCGCAAGAAAAGGTTCAATCAGAGCTAGTAGCTGATGGTAATGAGGATGATGAGAGTATTGCTCTAGAACCCTCTGGAAAGCCTAAGAAAAAGAAAGGCAAGAAAGTGAAGAAGAAAAAGTCTTCACCAAAAGATGGTAAACAGGCTGACATTGTCGACGAAGAGCCGATTTCACGTTCTAACCGAAATCACAAACGCAATAAAAATAACCGCCGTGCTGGGAAAATTGCAAGAAATATTATTATCTTCTTGCTTCTTATCTTGTCAGTAGCGACATTCTTTGGTTATCGTTATGTTAGTGATGCTGTTGGCGCAAAAGATGTTAATTCAACTAAGTTTGTTAGTGTTGAAATTCCCGAAAATTCAGGTAGCAGTTATATTGGCCAACTCTTGGAATCAGCTGGTGTTATTAAGTCTGGTAAGGTCTTTAATTACTATACCAAGTTTAAGAACATCTCAAATCTGAAAAGTGGTTATTACAACCTTCAGGCTAGCATGACCATGGATGAAATTATTGAGGCACTTCAGAAAAAAGGAAGTGATAAACCTCAGGAGCCATCTCTTGGTACGGTCTTAGTCAAAGAAGGATATACCATTGATCAAATTTCCAAGGCAGTTGAAGTTAATTCTTCAGCTAAAAAAGGCAAAAAATCATCAACTGGACTTAAGGCGAAAGATTTCTTGAAATTGATGAAGGATGATGCTTTCATTACTAAGATGAAAGCGAAGTATCCAACCTTGTTGGCAAACCTTCCGAATTCTACGGATGCTAAGTATGTCCTAGAGGGTTATCTGTTCCCAGCGACTTATAACATTCATGATGATACGACGGTGGAGTCTTTGGCAGAGGAAATGTTGTCAACGATGGACACCTACCTATCACCTTACTATGCGACGATTTCATCTAGTGGACACAATGTTAATGAGATTTTGACCCTAGCTTCTCTTGTTGAAAAAGAAGGAGCTACAGATGACGACCGTAAAAATATTGCTAGCGTCTTCTATAATCGTCTAAACTCAGACATGGCTCTACAAAGTAATATCGCAGTTCTTTATGCTCTTGGAAAACTTGGTCAGGAAACGACCTTGAAAGAAGATGCAACTATTGACACAAACATTGACTCCCCTTATAATGATTATGTTCATAAGGGGTTGATGCCAGGTCCTGTGGATAGTCCTAGTCTGTCTGCGATTGAAGCGGTTATCAATCCATCATCTACCAAGTACATGTACTTTGTGGCAGATGTAACCACTGGTAATGTCTATTTTGCTGAAAGCTATGAAGAGCATCAGCATAACGTTGAAACTTACATTAACAGCAAACTAAAAGATAAATAGTCTGATTGGCTCATTAAAACCAAGCAAACGAATAGTGATTTTGATGATGCAGCCAACGGCTCAAAAAATAGAAAAGAGAAAAAAATGGCAGAAAAAACATATGTAATGACACAAGCAGAGAAAGAACAACTTGAAGCGGAATTGGAGGAGTACAAACTCGTCCGTCGTCCAGAAGTTGTAGAACGTATTAAGATTGCACGTTCTTATGGTGACCTTTCAGAAAACTCTGAGTATGAAGCAGCCAAAGACGAGCAAGCCTTTGTTGAAGGACAAATTCAGATTCTTGAAACAAAAATTCGTTATGCAGAAATCGTTGATAGTGATGCTGTTGCTAATGACGAGGTTGCAATTGGTAAAACTGTTGTTGTTCAAGAAGTTGGTACAAACGACAAAGATACTTATCATATCGTTGGGGCAGCCGGTGCTGACATCTTCTCAGGTAAGATTTCAAATGAAAGCCCAATTGCTCAAGCTTTGATTGGTAAGAAAGTTGGCGACAAAGTCGCTATCGAATCACCAGCAGGTAGCTACTCTGTAGAAATCCTTAGTGTAGAAAAAACAGCCTAAGTGACTGTTGGCGTTAAAGTGTCTAATATTTGAAACTAGTGGGAGTGAGACAAAGCAGTTGTTCTGTCTCACTCCCTTTTTGGTTGCCGGCGCTAGTAGGAGTTAGGCTAGTCTGAATTAATCTATAAGAAAAGCACTCTTGGCAAATGCCAAGAGTGCTTTGTAGCTTATTTACGATTTTGCTTACCGGCGTTACGATTTTTCTTTGGTTTACTTGCAATTGCTTGAGTATTTTTTGGTGTCACATCTTTACGCTTGATTGGTGTTGTACGAGGTGCTTTTGGAGGGTTCTTTTTGAACTCTTCAGCAACTTTTTCTTTCAAGCGAGGTTTGATGATGTAGTTGGTAATCAACTGTTGGATAATAGAGAAGATACCACCAACGAACCAGTAGAGGATTACGGCTGCAGGTGAGCTAATACCAAAGAAAATCATCATGATTGGCATACTGTACATCGTTGCTGCCATTTGTTTACGTTGCTCCTCAGGAACTTGTTGAATAGACAACCAAGATTGGAAGTAGTAAAGAGCTGCGATGATGATAATCAATGGGAAGTCACGGTGACCAAGGTTAAACCAGAGGAAGTTATCTTGGAGTACACCAGGAGTGTAACGTGCTGCGTAGTAGAGTGCTGAGAAGAACGGGAACTGAATCAATAGAGGAAGACAGCCGACACCACCCATCAAGCTTAGACCGTTTTCACGCTGAGCTTGCATGAGTTCAGACTGGGCAGCCATTTTTTCTTCTTGAGTTTCGGCGTTACGCAAACGTTCGTTGATTGGTTCCAAGATAGGCGCAAGGTACTCACGTTTTGCTGATTGGTAGGCTGCGCTACGAGATTGGTGAAGACCAAGTGGCAAGATAATCAAACGAACAATGATGGTAACAAAGATAATACCAAGACCAAAGCCGAGACCAAGATTATCTGCGAAGTAGGTGATGACGTGGCTCATAGGGCGACCAAGTAGGTTCCAAACCCAACCAGTAGGATTACCAGACTTATCAAGGCTCACACATCCTGATAGGAAGAGAAGCATGCTGGCAGCAAGCCCCATCAGGGCTAGACGTTTTTGATTTTTATTCACAATATCATTCCTTTTGTTTTTTAGTTATACTTGTCTATTTTACCTTTTTTTAAGGAAGAGAACAAGTTAAAAACGGAGCTCCGACCTTAATTAGCCATGCGAAAATCGCTGTAATTAGGGAAGTTAGCCATGGTCACATCGACATAGGTTACTTTAGACCATTTTGAAGGTCCCTTTCGAACTTCTTGAATAAATTTAGCTAACTTAGAAGGGTTATCTGACTGAGCTAGAATTTCAACAGTACCGTCGTCATTATTCCAAACCCGACCGCATATATCTCCAATATCTAGTGCTAGAGCATAGGTTGAATAACGAAAACCAACACCTTGGACTCTTCCTGAGACTAATAATCGTACTTTTTGCATGGTCCATGACCTCCTTTTGAAAGCTCTTTCTTTTAGTATAATCCTTGCTATAAAGTCGGTCAAGTCCAAGATTTATCAGGGGATTTCTGCTATAATGAATGTATGGAAATCATTCAATCAAAGCAAAATGCTAGCATTAAGTCTGCTAGAAAATTATTGCAGCGTAAGCACCGTAAAACTAGCTATCTTTTAGAAGGATGGCATCTTTTTGAGGAAGCAAAGGCAAGCGGTGCCGAGATTCTTCAAGTTTTCGTACTTGAGGAAATGGCTGATCGTGTGGCTAATATGTCTAAGGTTAAGTTGGTTAGTCCAGAGGTGCTTAAGGAACTCTGTGAAACTCAGACACCTCAAGGGATTGTGGTAGAAGTTGCTAAACAATCTCAAGCCTTGCCAAAGTCTCTCTCAGGGAAGTATCTTCTCTTGGAGGATGTTCAGGACCCTGGTAATGTAGGAACAATGATTCGAACAGCAGATGCCGCAGGTTATGACGGAGTCTTTTTGTCAGACAAATCAGCTGATATTTATAATCAGAAGACCTTGCGTTCTATGCAGGGAAGTCATTTCCACCTTCCAATCTATCGTGGACCAATTCTTGACATGGTTGAGGCTTGCAGAAAACAAGGTATACCCGTCTTGGCAACGACTCTTTCCGATGTTTCCGTTGACTATAAAGCAGTTGAGACAGATGGCAATTTTGCCCTAGTGATGGGAAATGAGGGGCAGGGAATTAGTCAGGAAATGGCTGAGTCTGCTGATCAACTCGTACATATTAGCATGCCAGGTCAGGCGGAGAGTCTGAATGTTGCTGTTGCAGCAGGAATTCTCATGTTTAGTCTCTAGGTCTCAAGGATGATTTTAGGAGAAAACAACTGACTTTTAAAGTAATTTTAAGCACTAGTGGTATAATGAAGAAGCATTAGAAACATTAATGAGGTATTATTATGAAACGACCAGAAGATGATAAAGAATTTATGGAAGTTGTGGGACATTTGATTTCTCATCCACGTTTTCAAAAATTGGATGGGATTGTACAACACCATCATTCGACACGTTTAGAACACTCGGTTAATGTTAGTTACACCAGCTATAAGATTGCTAAAAAATTTGGCTGGGATGCCAAGAGTACAGCTCGAGGTGGTCTCTTACATGACTTTTTCTATTATGATTGGCGAGTGACTAAATTTAACAAGAGTCATGCTTGGGTACACCCACGTATTGCTGTTCGTAATGCCAGAAAGCTTGTTAATCTGAACAAAAAAGAAGAGGATATTATTCTCAAGCATATGTGGGGAGCAACGATTGCGCCACCGAAGTATAAGGAATCTTATATTGTTACTATGGTGGATAAGTATTGGGCGGTTAAAGAAGCAGCGACACCCTTACGAAACCGAATCAAAAATCGTAAGTTTTTCCGTCGCAAGACTCTACAAAGCCACCACCAATAATTCATTATTTTTAGGAGATAACTATGGAATCAAATGCAATTTATACGACTAGTGATGCGGGCTTGAACCGCTTTTTCGGAAAGATTTATGGTCTTGTCGGTATGGGAGTGGGGCTTTCAGCAGTCATCTCTTATCTGATGCTCTTTCCTCTTTCGCATCTTTTTGTCAATATTCTCATGAATTATTCTTGGGTTTACATGGCGGCACTCTTTTTAGAGTTTGGTTTGGTCTTTTTGGCTAGCGGTGCTGCAAGAAGGAATACACCTGCGGCTCTACCTTTATTTTTGGTTTATTCTGCTCTGAATGGATTTACACTCAGCTTTATCATCGTACAATATACGCAAGCCATTGTTTTCCAAGCTTTCCTTAGTACTGCCATTGTTTTCTTTATCATGGCACTTATCGGAGTTACCATTAAGCGAGATCTATCAGGCATGGCCAAGTTCCTTATGGCAGCCTTGATTGGGATTATTGTGGCTAGCTTGATTAATATTTTCTTTGCAAGTAGCATGATGAGTTTTGTGATTAGTATTGTATCAATTCTTATTTTCTCAGGTTTAATTGCCTACGATAACCAGATGATTAAGAAGGTTTATTATGGTACCAATGGTCAGGTCACAGACGGATGGGCAGTTTCTATGGCACTTAGTCTTTACTTGGATTTCATTAACTTATTCTTGAATATCTTGCGACTCTTTGCTAGACGTAATTAGTAAAAAAAATCAGCCAGATGGCTGATTTTTTTAATGTCTAATAGTTTTTTGTGAGTGTTCCTTGCTGACCTGTGTAAGCGTAGAAGAGTGGATAGTAATCCCATTTTCCGACATAGCTATCTTTATCTGGGAAAGCCCACTTGTCGTCTTTTTTGGTAAGCTCGACTGAGTAATTATCAAAGATATTTGTTCCTTCAGTCTTTGGTGCTGATGGGTTTACTTCTTTGATTGAATTCGGTAGGTAAGTTTCCATGTAGAATTGTCTTGTCAGTTGGTCGACATTTCCAGCGTTAGCACCATTGCTTTGTAGGTAGTTTTTAAGTTCGTCTGTGAGATTTGGGTGATTAGCACCATAGGCATCGTCTGCAGCTTTCATACTGATAGTTGACATGCTGACATTGAATTCTGCCTTATCTTTAGCGACGATAATGTTGTCAACAGTGTAGCTACCACGTTCACGGTTAGCAGTTTGAACCCAACCAAAAACTTTTGGAACTTCATCACCGGTTGGTTTGATGTTATCAGTTGCATCATAGCTGTATTGAAGGCTATCTGAGAAATATTGGTTAAGTTCGCCCTTAGCTTTGTCCAAGTCGTTAGAAACAAATTTGCTGTAGTCTTTGCTTTCGCCACCTAGAAGAACTGCGTTGAAATAGGCATCAACAGCCTTTTTAACATTGGTAGTTGTTTTACCATCGAAATCTTTTAGGTTAGTAGAAACAGTTTGTCCTTCTGTCTTCTCATCCTTTGATTCAAAATAGAGTTTATAGCTTTCGTCGTTGTTAACTTCGAAAAAGAGTGAGACAGTTTTGTAGTCGTCAGCTTCAAGCTTTCCAAAGTCATCTGTAGCATCCTCTACGTTCTTATTTTTGTTGAAGAGAGTAGGGAGGTCACCCTTGTCGATCTTGCTTGCTGTGACTTTTTTACCATATTTATCTTTGAGGTAGAATTGTTTAGCAGATGTTTTGAGCTCATTTTCCATATCTTCCGAAGTATTCTCGAGTTTGAATGAGACTTCGACTAGGGTTTGGTCATCCTTGAGCTTGAGGTCGCTTCCTGACATATAGACAATATCGTTAACAGAAAGCTTGGCATCAAGTTTTGGCTTGGCACATGCTGAGAGCGTTAAGATGGCTGCTAGAGCAAGAGCCCCAGAGTAAAGATATTTTTTCATAAATAATCCCCCGTTATTTTATTTAGGTTATAGGTCTATTGTATCATGAAATATGCCTTGAGATTATTAGAAAATTGGGTTTCAAGCCTTTTCTTATGCTATAATAGGATTACTATTGTAAAAAAATGGAGAATAAAATGACAAAAACACCTTTTATTGCAGCTGATAAACTTGAACAAATCACTGCAGAATTTCCGACACCTTTCCATCTTTACGATGAAAAAGGTATTCGTGAAACAGCACGTGCAGTTAATGCAGCTTTTTCGTGGAATCCAGGTTTTAAAGAATTCTTTGCTGTAAAGGCCACACCTAATCCAGCAATCCTCAAAATTTTGAAAGAAGAAGGGTGTGGTGTCGATTGTGCGACCGATACAGAGCTTGTCATGAGTAAGAAAATTGGTTTTGATAGTAGCGCGATTAGCTTTACATCTAATGATACACGTGCAGAAGAGTTTGTTTACGCGCGTGATATTAATGCGACAATTAACCTTGATGCTTACGAAGATATCTTTTTCTTGGAAGAGGCTGCAGGGCTTCCTGAAACCCTTTCTTTGCGCTTTAACCCAGGAGGTGTCTTCTCTCTTGGTACTGATATCATGGATCACCCTGAAGAATCAAAATTTGGGATGACTAAGGAACAACTCTTCAAAGGTTATGCCTACCTTAAAGAAAAAGGAGTGAAATCATTCGGTTTGCATGCTTTCCTAGCGTCAAATACAGTAACGAATGAGTATTACCCAACCTTGGCTGCTCAACTCTTTGAATTGGCGGTAGAAATCAAGAATGAACTTGGAGTTAGTCTTGACTTTATCAATTTATCAGGTGGTGTTGGGGTAGACTACACACCGGCTAATAAGCAAAATGACATTGCTGTTATCGGTGAAGGGGTTCATGCTAAATTTGATGAGATCCTTGTTCCGAATGATCTTGGACATATCAGTATTTACACTGAACTTGGACGTTTCATGACAGCACCTCATGGCCTTGTTGTTACTAAGGTTCTTCATATTAAGGACACTTATCGTCGTTACGTTGGTGTAGATGCTTCTGCGGTTAACTTGCTTCGTCCAGCTATGTACGATGCCTACCACCACATCACGAATATGACTAATCCAGATGGTGACATTCAAGTAGTTGATGTGACAGGTTCTCTTTGTGAAAATAATGATAAGTTTGCTAAGAACCGTGAATTGCCAGAAGCTCGTATTGGAGATACCTTGGTTATCCACGACACAGGTGCACATGGTTTCTCAATGGGCTACAACTATAATGGACGTCTTCGTTCTGCAGAAATTCTCTACCAAGAAGATGGAACGGCTCGTATGATCCGCCGTGCAGAGACGATGAATGATTACTTTGCTACTCTTGATGGTTTTGATTTTGACATTTAACAAAAAATAAGCTAGGCCTTAAAGGCCCTAGCTTATTTTACTTTAATGATTACAGCTTCAAGAATGATATCGGCTAACTCCTCAGGGGATTCGACACAGCCTTCTTTGAGCCAGAGTGTTAAAATGGTAACAATAGTGCTAACATAAATTTCCAATGAATATTTGGCAGGAATATGATAGCTTTGTTCCATGAGCTCTGTAACATTTTCGATATCAGAGTTAAGGATGGTCTCGATAATGAATTCACGAATCATCTCATTGATGTTTGGAATGTGTGTCATTAAGGTGAGACAGAGTCTTTGATTTTCCTTAAGATATCCTAGCATTTCAGTAACAACACCCTCTTGGTAGGTCATGTCTTCCTGAAGAATACTTGAAACTTTATCTAAAATCTTTGAGAAGGTTGTTTCAACCAAATCTTCTTTATTTGAATAGTAGTAGTAGAAAGTTGGTCTGCTGAGATTTGCCTTCTTGATGATGTCTGTGATGCTGATTTGTTCGAGTGAACTCTCTTCTAAGAGTTCAATAAATGCGTTGACAATTTTTCGTTCGGAAATAGTTGCTTCCTTGAGCATAAATAAACCCCTTTATATAAACATAATAATAATTCCACAACTTATATAATAACCTATTTTTTTTCTAGAAATCTTACAAGTCCTTTACAGTTGTAAGTGAAAAATACTGAAACTCTCATTTTATCGATATTTTAAACGAAAAAACTTTTTTTCTATACGTTTTTAAGAACCAACGTCTTATTTGTCAGTAGGGTCCATTTTTGCTATAATATAAGGTAAATCAACGTTATAGGAGAATTAAATTTATGAACACCGTCCTTTGGATTATTCTTGTTTTTGTAGCCCTTTTGGGTGGTTTTTATGGAGGTGCATACTTTGCCCGCAAACAAATGGAGAAAGAATTGGCTGAAAATCCTCGTTTGAATGTGGACGCTGTTCGTACCATGATGTCGGCTGCGGGTCAAAAGCCAAATGAAGCAAAAGTGCGTCAAACATATAACCAAATTATCAAACAACAAAAACAAGCACTTGCAGATAGCAAGAAAAAGAAAAAATAATGGTGGGGAGCTGGGACGTGAATCTCAGCTTTTTACATGTAACCTAGGGGATAAGGAGGCAAGATGGATAATCGACCTATAGGATTTTTAGATTCTGGTGTCGGAGGACTGACGGTGGTACGTGAGCTTAAACGTCAGTTGCCTCACGAGTCTATTGTTTATATTGGTGACTCTGCTAGGGCGCCATATGGTCCTAGACCAGCAGAACAAATCAGAGAGTATACCTGGCAGTTGGTTAAATTTCTTCTGACCAAAGATGTAAAAATGATTGTTATTGCTTGTAATACGGCAACAGCAGTAGTTTGGGAGGAAATCAAAGGAGCCTTGGATATCCCAGTGCTAGGTGTGGTTTTGCCTGGTTCTAGTGCTGCCATTAAGTCTAGTCAATCGGGGCATATTGGCGTCATTGGGACTCCTATGACGATTTCCTCTAACATCTATGAACAAAAAATTAAGCATCTGGCACCACAAATGAATGTCTTGAGTTTATCTTGTCCTCGCTTTGCCCCTATTGTTGAATCCAATGAAATTAACTCAAGTGTGGCTAAAAAGATTGTTTATGAGAGCATGGCACCTTTAGTCGGTAAGGTAGATACCTTGGTTTTAGGTTGCACCCATTACCCACTTCTACGTCCTATCATCCAGAATGTTATGGGGCCAAGTGTCAAGCTAATTGATAGCGGAGCTGAAACAGTTCGTGATGTTTCAGTTTTGCTCAATTATTTTGAAATTAATCGTAGCCGTGAAGTCGAAGACAAGACGGAAGAATATTACACCACAGCTAGTGTGCTTGGTTTTAAAGAAATCGCAGAACAATGGCTGGGTGAAGAAGTTGCTGTCCAACATGTCGATTTGGACAAGGAGTTAGAAAATGACTAAATCAATTTTAGAATATAAAGACGAACAAGACTGGTATTTGGCTAGTTTTGGAAGCTACAATCACTTGACTTGTTTTGGTGGTGATGAGGCCTATGAACAATTTGTTGACCTTTTCCAAGCCTTGACTAACGTTTTGGCTGTTAGTGGTTTCCAGTTACATATTGCTAAACATTCTTCAGACCTTCGCTTGGTATCCTTTATTCTGGATTGCTTGAAAGAGGAAACCGGTCGTGACTTAGCTGTTACGCAACATCAAGGGGCCTTGGTAGTTAGTGAAGGAGATAAGCTTGTCTATGTTCATGTGCCTAGAGAAGGTGTCACCTTGAGTGATTTCTTTGGTTCTGATAACAAATCAGATTTTGGTGATGTCCTATTGATTGCGACACGCAATGAAGGAAAAACCAAGGAATTTCGTAAACTATTTGGAAAACTAGGCATTAAGGTAGAGAATCTTAATGATTATCCAGACCTTCCTGAAGTTGCTGAAACAGGTATGACCTTTGAGGAAAATGCACGCTTGAAGGCGGAAACCATTTCAGAATTAACTGGTAAAATGGTCCTCTCAGATGACTCTGGTTTGCAGGTAGATGTTCTTGGAGGTTTACCAGGTGTTTGGTCTGCACGCTTTGCAGACCCTGATGCCACAGATGCTGAAAATAATGCTAAATTATTGCATGAGCTCGCTATGGTGCTTGATGATAGCAAACGTACGGCGAACTTCCATACAACCCTAGTTGTTGCAGCACCTGGACGTGATAGTTTGGTTGTTGATGCCGACTGGAAGGGTTATATTGGCCGAGAACCTAAAGGTGACAATGGTTTTGGTTATGATCCTCTCTTTTTAGTTGGTAATACGGGTAAAACAGCAGCAGAGCTTTCTGCAGAAGAGAAAAATGAACAATCTCACCGTGGACAAGCTGTTAAGAAACTTATGGAGGTCTTCCCAGCATGGCAGAACAAACAATAATCGTAATGAGCGACTCCCATGGGGATCGTGATATTGTAGCAGATATAAAAAATCGTTATCAAGGAAAGGTGGATGCCATTTTCCACAACGGAGATTCGGAGTTAGAATCAAGTGATCCTATTTGGAAAGGTATCTATGTAGTTCGAGGAAACTGTGATTATGATTCAGGTTATCCAGAACGTTTGGTCGTTAAACTTGGAGATGTGATTATTGCACAAACACATGGTCATCTCTATGGCATTAATTTTACCTGGGACAAGTTAGATCTTTGGGCGCAACAAGAGGCCGCTGATATTTGTCTTTATGGCCACTTGCATGCGGCAACAGCTTGGCGAAATGGTAAGACAGTGTTTATCAATCCAGGCTCTGTTTTACAGCCACGTGGGCCTATCCATGAGAAACTTTATGCAAAGGTGATTATAAACGATGCAAAAATTCGTGTGGAATATTACACACGTGACCATGAACTTTATTCAGAACTTACACAGGAATTTGAACGATGATTGCTAAAGAATTTGAAGATTTTTTGTTGGCTCGTTTAGATAATTATTTAATTCCATCAGATCAGGTTGCTATTTTTATTGATAGTCATAACGCTGATCATGTGGTTTTGCTTTTGACGAGTAACGGTTATTCGCGCGTTCCCGTTTTGACTAAGGATAAGCATTATCTTGGGACCATATCTTTGACAGATATTAAGCGTTATCAAGATGAACATAACTTGCAAGAGTGGGAGATGGTTAACCGTGATGTCGGGCCGATGACATCAGATGTCGTGGAAACAGTGGAAGATAATGCTAATCTAAACGAGGTAATGCATAAGCTAGTTGATAATCCTTTCCTTCCTGTGGTTGATAGCCAAGGTATTTTCAAAGGAATTATCACACGAAAATCGATTCTAAAGGCGGTTAATAGCCTCTTACATGACTTTACACATGACTATATCATCATTCCAAAAACAACTGACAACTCAGATTACTGATTTTCTGGCTACTAAGGTCATTTCAGAGAGCTCAAAGCAAGCTTATGCTTATGATCTTAAGCAGTTTACAACTTTGATTTCAGGACAAATTGATCAAACCACTTTAAAGCTCTATGAAAACCAACTCAAGGAATGGAAGCCATCCGTACAAAAACGTAAGCGCTCTGCGGTCAATCAATTTTTGCTATATCTCTATCAAAAGGGTGAATTAGCAAAATTTTTCAAACTATCAGAGATGGTAACGCTACCTTCTCAGGAGGATAAGATGCAGATACTGGATCTTTCGTCGCTTTACGAGGGACGTGAAGGGGCTGGGAAACTGGCCTGTCTGCTGATTCTAGAGTTGGGGCTCTTGCCGTCAGAGATTTTGGAGTTGGACTGGTCCGATATCGACTTGGATTTTGGTGTTGTAACTGTGGCCAAGGGAACGACTAAGCGTGTTCTTAGACTTGAAGCAGATTTGAAACAGTATTTGTTGGCTATTAAAAATGTGAACAGTCAGGGATTGCTTTTGGGTAAGGTCTATACTCGACAATGGCTGTATAAGCAAATCCAGACTTATGTTAGTGACTGTGGCTTATCGAATGTGACTGCTCAAGTCTTGCGTCAGCAATTTATTCTTATACAAATTGAAAAGGGAACGGGCGCCTTTGAACTTGCTCGTTTACTGGGACTAAAAAGTCCAGTGACCTTGGAGAAATACTATAAAATCTAATGGATATTAAGTTAAAAGATTTTGAGGGGCCACTGGATTTGTTGCTCCATCTGGTTTCTAAGTATGAGGTAGATATTTACGATGTCCCCATTGTTGAGGTTATTGAGCAATACTTGGCTTATTTGGCAACCTTGCAAGTCATGAAGCTTGAAGTTGCTGGGGAATATATGCTTATGGCTAGTCAGCTCATGCTGATTAAGAGTCGTAAGCTTCTGCCGACAGTGGTGGAAGCTGAGCCAGAAGCAGATGATCCAGAACTAGAGCTCTTGAGTCAGTTGGAAGAATATGCACGCTTCAAAGCAGCTAGTCAAGAGTTGGCTAAGCAGCATGAAGTGCGAGCTCAGTATTTTTCAAAACCAAAAGTTGAATTAGTTTATGAAGATGTGACGCTGAATCAGGATAAGACCATTCAAGACATTTTCTTGGCTTTTTCAAAAATCATGACTGAAAAGCAAGAAGAAATTCGGCGAAATCACACGACCATTGCGCGTGACGATTATAAAATTGAAGACATGATGCTGATTATTGAGGAAGCATTTGGCTCAAAAAATGAGCTATATCTGGATGAACTTTTCACAGATGCTAAAGATATGAATCAAGTAATCACCCTCTTTTTGGCAACTCTTGAATTGATTAAGGTACATCGCATATCAGTACAACAGGAAACAATTTTTGGCACAATCACACTAAGAAAGGAATGGACGAATGAGTAGTCACTTAGCACGATTAGAAGCTTTACTTTTTGTGGCTGGTGAAGATGGTCTTAGTCTACGTACTATGGCACAGCTTTTGGAAATGCCAGTGACGGGTTTGACTCAGTCTTTGGAGAAATTGCAAGCTAAGTACGAGGCAGATGAGGATTCAGCTCTGTGTTTATTGGAATCATCAAATACCTATAAGTTAGTGACTAAACCAGATTTTGCAAGTCTCCTTCGTGACTATTCTAAAACGCCTATTAACCAGAGTTTATCACGAGCGAGTCTTGAGGTCCTCTCTATAGTTGCGTATAAACAGCCCATTACTCGCGCTGAAGTCGATGACATTAGAGGTGTTAATTCTAGTGGTGCTATTGCTAAACTTCAGGCCTTTGATCTTATTCAAGAGGCTGGTAAAAAGGATGCTGTCGGTCGTCCTAACCTATATGCGACTACTGATTATTTCCTAGACTATATGGGCATTAACAGTTTAGACGAGCTTGTGGCGATTGATCAACTAGAACTTGAAGAGCAAGAAACGAGTCTCTTTAGGGAAGATACTTCAGAGGAGCTTGAGGACTTGGACAATTAAGAGTAAACCTTGTTAAAACTAATCATTAAAAATAAAGAAACATAGCAGAGATGCTAGGTAGAAAGGATACAGCTTAAGCTGTAGAAAAAGAATGCGAATTAATAAATATATTGCCCACGCTGGTGTGGCCAGCCGTCGTAAGGCTGAGGAACTGATTAAAGAGGGTCGTGTGACCCTAAATGGTAAGACCGTTACGGAATTGGCAACAATTGTCAAAAATGGTGATATTGTAGAGGTAAATGGTAGCCCAATTTATAATGAAGAGAAGGTCTATTATCTTCTTAATAAACCACGAGGGGTTATTTCTTCGGTATCTGATGAGAAAAATCGTAAGACGGTGATTGACCTCATGCCCCACGTTAAGGAACGTATCTATCCTGTTGGTCGTCTTGACTGGGATACGACGGGGCTTCTTATTTTGACTAATGATGGTGACTTTACCGATAAGATGATTCACCCACGTAATGAGATTGATAAGGTTTATTTGGCGCGTGTCAAAGGTATTGCGACCAAGGAGAACCTTCGTCCTTTGACTCGTGGTGTTGTCATTGATGGTAAGAAAACAAAACCAGCACGTTACAATATTATCAAAGTAGACCATGAAAAGAACCGTTCAGTTGTTGAATTGACAATTCATGAGGGGCGTAACCACCAGGTTAAGAAAATGTTTGAATCAGTGGGCTTGCTTGTTGATAAGTTGTCACGTACGCGTTTTGGTACCCTTGATTTAACAGGGCTTCGCCCAGGTGAATCACGCCGTCTGAATAAGAAAGAAATCAGTCAGCTTCATAACGCTGCTGTCAATAAGGTTAAATAATGAAAAGATTTCTGATTGCCTTAGTAAGGGCTTATCAGAGATGGATTTCTCCCCTATTTCCACCCTCTTGCCGTTTTCGTCCAACTTGTTCGGTTTATATGATCCAAGCCATAGAAATGCACGGTTTAAAGGGAGTTCTTATGGGAGTTGCCCGTATCTTAAGATGTCACCCTTTATCAGAGACTGGCGATGATCCGGTGCCAGATTATTTTAGTCTAAAACGTAATAAAACTCCTTTGGATAAATGAATCCAAAGGAGTTTTTCTATGCTTAAGTTTTTGACCAAGTTTTTGGCAGGAAGAGGAGTAGTAAAGGATAAATTTCCAAACGTCCTGCAATCATAGCAAATCCCATGATAAGCTTAGACAAAGGACTGAAAATAGCAAAGCTATCACTCGTTCCAAGTAAAGGTCCAATATTGTTAAAGGTTGAAGCAGCAGCGCTTGTCACAATCAAGAGGTCTTGATTATCCAGTGATAAAACAGTGACTAAACTTAGTATAATGAGTACATATACAGCTAAATATTTAAGAACACTGTGTTGAGTTTCTTTATCGAGAACACTTTCATTGATATGAAGTGACAGGATACGATTAGGATAGAGACTAGCCAGGGTCTGATTTCGTGCAATCTTAGCAATAATCATAGCACGGATAATCTTGAAACCACCGGCAGTAGAACCTGCTGATCCCCCGATAAACATCAGGAGGAGTAGGATATACTGAGAAAAGAGTGGCCATTTGGTAATATCCGTTAGACCAAAACCGGTTGTTGTGATGATAGTTGACACTTCGAAAAATGAGTATTTGAAAGAGTCAGCCAAATTGTGGTAAATCCCAAAAATATTGAGGAAAATCAAACCTGTTGAAATAGCCACAATCGCAAAGTAGGTACGTAGTTCTTCATCTTGGAAGAAAAACTTGATTTTGCGAAGGAGGATATAGAAATAAAGGTTGAAGTTAACCCCAAAGAGTAGGGTACCAACAGTAACCACATAGGTAATCAGATCACTGTGGTAGTGGGCGATAGAGTCATTATAGACAGCAAATCCCCCAGTACCTGCGCCCCCCATAGCAGTGATGATACTATCAAAGATTGGCATACCGCAAAGCCAGAGAATAACAGCAAAAATAACAAACATAGTCAGATAGATGATGTAAAGAATCTGAGCTGTATTTTTGAGCTTGGCAACGACTTTACCAAATACTGGACCAGGCACCTCTGCACGCATAACCTCATGGTGACCATTTTTACTGTTGTTCATGATGGCTAGGGCAAAGACTAATACCCCCATCCCTCCAATCAAGTGGGCGAAGCTTCGCCAGAAAAGTAGGGAGTGGGTAAGTACTCCAGTATCTGTGAGAATAGTAGCCCCCGAGGTTGTGAAACCAGAGCTCATCTCGAAAAAGGCATCAATGACACTTGGGATCTGACCAGCAAAGACGAAGGGCAATCCTCCAAAGAAAGACCAGAGCACCCAACAGAGGGCTACAATAAGCATTCCTTCTTTGGTGTAAATATGGTAGTTCTTTGGTTTAAAGAGAGTACCAAGCACCCCGAGAAAGAGGAGAATCCCCATCGTACCTAAGATGCTGGCAAATACTTTAGCATCTTCTTGATAAATAAGAGCGACGATAAGTGGCACAACCAAGAGAGCAGCCTCAATCAGTAGGAGCTTGGCAATAAGAAAACGGACAATAGATCGATTCATGGCAGCTTACCTCTTCAACAAGTCGTAAATGTGAGTTATATTTTGTAAGAGTGTAACAACCACGATTTTATCCCCAATAGCGAGTCTGTCTTCTCCTGTTGGGAAAATAGATTTTCCATTGCGGATAATAGCAGCGATAAGGACACCGTTAGCAAATTCAAGCTCAGAAAGTTTCTTTCCGGCGATTTTGTTATTTTCTTTAATTTGGAATTGCAAGGTTTCGATACGACCATTAGCCACATGGTGAAGGGCATCAAGACTAGAGTCTTTGGCATTAAAACGCCCGCGTACAAAGTGCATTACAGTGTCAACAGCGATACTCTTAGGAGTGACAATTGTTGTTGTCTCACGTGGATCGATAATCTCTAAGAGACTAGTACGGTTAACCTTAGTAATATTCTTGTGAATACCAAGGCTTTCGAGGAACATAGAGGTAATGATATTTTCCTCATCGACTCCGGTTAGGGTAGCTACGGCATCGTAACTGGCTGCACTTTCCTCGAGAAGAAGGTCTTTAGCAGTACCGTCACCTAAGATAACAGAAACTTCAGGGAAGACCTGACTAAAGGTTTGCGCACGGTCCATTTTTTGCTCAATCAATTTGACCTTAATACGATTGTTTTTCAAGATATTGAGCAAGTAGTAGGAGATGCGCCCAGCACCAATCAACAAAAGTTTTTTGATGCTTTTTGGCTTGATGTAACTGTGGAAAAGTGCCATATCAACACGTTTACCAGTGACATAAATCTTATCCCCAATTTGCATGGTAGCATTTCCATCTGGAATGATGAGTTCACCCTGACGGTGAATCGTGCAAACTAGAATATTGCCGAATTTCCTACGGAATTGTTCCATTGTCATACCAGATAATTGGCTATTTTCAGTAACTTTAAATGCCATAAGAATAACGCGTCCATTAGCAAAAGTTTCAACTGATAGGGCGTTTGGAAATTCAACTGTATTGGCAATATAGCGAGCTGTTAAAAGTTCAGGGTTAACTACTAGTGAGAATCCAAGAAAGTTTTTGTCTTTGAAATAAGCATTAGAGTATTCTGGGTTACGTACGCGAACAACAGTTTCTTTGGCACCCATTTGTTTAGCCAGAACTGCTGAAATCATGTTCACTTCATCTTTATCAGTCATCGCGATAAAGACGTCACAGTTGCTAACCTCGGCTTGTTCCAAAATTTTAAAATTAGCCCCATTTCCAGCAAAGCCCATAACATCATAGCGTTTGCTGAGGCGTTTGAGGACCTCTTCCTTTTCTTCAATTAAAATAACATCGTGCTTCTCTTCAACAAGAGAACGACAGAGTGCGGTACCGACTTTACCGGCACCTACGACAATAATACGCATGAGTTACCTCCAAATAATCATTACTATGATACTCTATTTTAGCGGAAAAATCATCCTTTTCAGCTAGCTTTATCAACTATTCCTATTTAAGTGAATAAAGGTGAAATTTTTCTTTAAATAGTATTGACTTTTAGACCAGAAGTGCTAAAATATATTCAAAGATTCGTTATTTTAAATCTAACCTGTCATGATTTAAGCTAATGAACGTCCACAACCATGTCGTCTGCTGAGCTTGACTCCGGGCGACATGGTATTTTTTATGTCTAGGAGAATTGAGATGTCACGTAATCATATTGTCTTGTTTGAACCTCGTATTCCACAAAACACCGGAAATATTGCACGTACCTGTGCAGCGACTAATAGCCCTCTTCATATCATCCGTCCTATGGGCTTTCCAATTGATGACAAGAAAATGAAACGTGCAGGTTTAGACTACTGGGATAAGCTTGACATCACTTATTATGACAATTTGGCAGATTTCATGTCTAAAAATCAAGAGGGGCGTTTGCATTTAGTCACGAAATTTGCGGATAAGACTTATTCAGAAGAGGCCTATGCCGATGGTGAGGACCACTATTTTATGTTTGGTCGTGAGGATACAGGCCTACCTGAAGATTTTATGCGTGAGCATCCTGAAAAAGCTATTCGTATTCCGATGAATGATGAACATGTGCGTAGTCTAAATGTGTCCAATACTGTTTGTATGATTGTTTACGAAGCGCTTCGTCAGCAACAATTTGAGGGGCTAGAGCTGAGTCACCGTTATCAACACGATAAATTAAAATAGATACTTCATTTTGTTTTAAAAGAATAATTATAGTCATTGACTATCAACAGATTAGAAATCCATAATTTGAAAACCTTGTCACCAAGGTTTTTTTATGTTATCCTTAAAAGGTCTTCAGGGCAGGGTGAAACTCCCGACCGGCGGTGATTCTTTGGATAAGTCCGCGAGCGCAAGCTGATGAGGTGTGATTCCTCAACCGACAGTATAGTCTGGATGGAAGAAGACCAGTCTTTTTGCGTAGGCTTTTTTTGGCATGGGCAAATCCATTGGGAACTTCTTTCAAATTGTTAAAATTTGGAGGAATTTTTTTATGACAAACACACGTAAATTGGCTTACATTGCCATTTTATCCGCAGTTTCATTCTTGTTGCTTTATTTTTCATTTCCATTGATTCCAGCAGCAGATTTTTTGAAGGTTGATTTTTCAATCCTTCCTGTTCTTATTGCCTTGGTTATCTTTGATTTTAAGAGTGCCATTGGTGTTCTCTTGCTTCGTTCATTGTTGAAGCTCTTGCTAAACAATGGTGGACCAGGATCAATGATTGGACTTCCTATGAATTTTGTTGCTCTAGGCGTCTTTGTTTGGGGCCTAAGCTATTTTTGGAAGAAAAATCAAACAAGCAAGAATTATATTCTTGGTTCTGTTTTAGGAACTGTTTTGCTTACAGTTGCTATGGTTATTCTTAACTATATTTATGCAGTACCACTCTATGCTAAATTTGCCAACTTTGATATTGCGCAATTTATAGGTCTCTATAAATACCTTTTCGCTATGGTAGTACCTTTCAATTTACTTGAAGGATTAATTTTTGCAGTAGCCTTTGCTTTAATTTATGCTCCACTTAAGTCTATTCTAGTAAAATTATAAATATGAAACACACACACACACATTATATTTATGCTTCTTTTGCCTTATTGTTATTTGTTGCTCTCGGTTATTTGGTTAAGTTCTATCCTGAAGCCTTGACAGGGTTTGATAGCAACATTCAAACTTGGGTTCGAGGAGGCTTACCAGCAGGATTGACACGCTTTTTTAAAACTATTACCATACTTGGGAATACGCCTGTACAGGCTATTATTGCAATCGTAGCAGTCATCTGGCTTTATCTACGTCAGTATAAATCAGAAGCTATCTTTGTGGGAGCTAGTGGGCTTCTCGCTAGTATCTTGATTGTAAGTTTGAAGTATATTTATCAGCGTCAGCGTCCATCAATTACGCATTTAGTGCATGCTAGTGGTTATTCTTTCCCTAGTGGTCATTCTTTGGGAACTTTTATGATTCTTGGAGCAATTGCCATTGTCCTTGCTCAGCGTTTGGAGAAAAAAGAATCTAAAATAGTAGTTTATGCTATTACTGGGCTTCTGATTTTCCTTGTTGGACTTTCGCGTATTTATGTAGGTGTTCATTATCCAACAGATGTTTTAGCTGGCTTTACCTTAGCCTTTGGGTTGCTTAATGCTATTTATCCAACTTATGATCGCATTCGCTTTGAATGGCGATTCCAAAGTAAACAGAAATAAAAAAACATGTAGTTTTAAACTGCATGTTTTTTTGATACAAAGGAAGGTCTTTCCTATATAAAATGTATAAAAATAGCTTATTTTGACTATTGTTCTGTTAAAAATGCATTAACTGTATATTAATTATATTATAATTATGATATAATGTTTTTAAAATTTTGAAATAAAGGAGTGTCTCTTGAACATAAAAGACAGCATTGGACTAAGAATCAAAATTGAGCGTGAACGCCATCAGATGTCACGTGAAGTGCTATGTTTAGATGGTGCGGAATTGACTGTTCGTCAGTTAATTCGCATTGAAAAGGGGGAGTCGCTCCCGTCTTTGGATAAATTATCTTATATTGCAAAACGTCTAGGAAAAAATATTACCGATTTATTGGATCATGATAATATTACTATCCCTGACGAATACTACGAGATGAAGAATCGTCTGATTAAGTTTCCAACGTATAGAAATCCAGAAAGAATAAAGGCTAAACTTGCCTTAATTGAGGAGGTCTATGAGAAATTCTTTGAACTTCTCCCAGAAGAAGAATTGTTAACTCTAGATATTTTGGAAAATATTTTGAGTTTTACTAGTTGGGAAGAGAGTCCTAAAGTTGAGGAGATATATGAAGACTTGTTTGAACAAGTCAAAAGGAAGAGGAAATTCTCAACTAACGATTTATTAGTTATTGACTACTATTTCTTCCATCTTTATGGAAGAAAACAGTATGATAAAAAACTTTTTGAAAGAATCGTAAAGAGAGTATTAAATCAGGAAATTTGGACAGATGATGTCTATAATATTGTTTTGTTTAATGATTTGATGGCTATCGCTGCTTTGAAGATTTTTCACAATTCCTTCTCAGACTTCTTAACAGTTGTGGATAAAGCCTTAGATGTTATAGAAAAATCACAATTCTATAGCTATAAACCTAGTGTTTTTGTTCTCAAAGCCAAATATGAACTTCTTCATAAAGGAAACAAGAAAGAGGCTGCAGAAAATTACGATAAGGCCATAATGTTTGCTTCCGTTTTAGAAGACTCGGTACTAGAAGAAAGTATAAAGGCAGGTAAAGCGGCAGATGGTTTATAGAAATGGTGGTGACATAAATGTCACTACTTTTTTAATGGTTAAATGTTTACTATAGAAACATAAATAACAGTTAAAAGGAGTTTTATTTTGAAAAAACTAAAATTATTTACACTATTCTCACTACTTATCACTATCTTGCCTTATTTTGCAGGTTGTCTTTAATAAGGAGTCACCATGTCAAAATATCCATATATTTCACAGGTTGATCAGCGTGATTGTGGTGTCGCTACCTTGGCCATGATTCTTAAACACTATGGTTCCTCTTATAGTTTAGCTTATTTGCGAGAGTTGGCTCAGACTTCTCGTGAAGGTACTTCTGCGCTTGGTTTGGTGGAAGCGGCCAAGCAGTTGGGTCTTGAAACTCAGGCTATTCGTGCGGATTTAGACTTGTTTAAACAAGAAAACCTATCTTATCCTTTTATTGTACATGTGGTTAAAGAAGGTGGGCTGCAACATTATTATACGGTGTTTGGTCAAATCAAGGGGCAGCTTGTTATTGGTGATCCAGATCCTAGCAAGAAGGTCATTAAAATGCCCTTAGAGGAATTTTCCAAAGAGTGGACGGGAGTTGCTCTCTTTTTTGTTCCAGGAGAAGCCTATACTAAATACAAAGAAGATGTACCTGGACTTCTTTCATTTTTACCAATTTTGTTTCGTCGTAAGGGTTTGATTGCAGTTATTGTCTTGCTGAGTTTTCTAGTGACCCTTGTTAATATTATTGGTTCTTATTATTTGCAAGCTATTATCGACCGCTTGATTCCTCAGGGGGCCTATAATCTTCTGACCATGATTTCGCTAGGCTTATGTATCTCTTATCTTGCTCAACAAGTTTTTACTTTTTTCAAAGATTATCTTCTACATCGATTGGGTAATTACCTGTCCATTGCTGTCATTCTTCCTTATATCAAGCATGTCCTTTCCTTGCCTATTAGTTTCTTTAGTTCACGTCGTACTGGTGAAATCACGTCACGTTTTGGAGATGCTAACACTATTATTGATGCTCTAGCTTCAACGATTTTATCGATTTTCCTAGATGTGACCATTGTGATGACTCTAGCTGTGGCTCTTATTGTACAAAATCAGTCACTTTTTTTGATGACTCTCACGGTAGTTCCTATTTATGTTTTAATCATTGTGGCATTCTATAAGCTTTTTGAAAAGGAAAATTATCAATTGATGGAGGCAAATAGTCAGGTTAATACCGCTGTTATTGATGATTTGCGAGGTATTGAAACCTTAAAATCCTTGAGGGTTGAGGAAAGACGCTATCGGGAAATTGAGGTGAAATTCCATGACTATTTGAAGAAGTCTTTGTCTAAGGCCAAGTGGCAATTAACGCAGGATGGGTTAAAGACAGGGGTTCAGTTAGTTTCTAATGTCTTTATCCTCTGGTATGGGGCACAATTGGTCATGGAAGGGCAACTATCTGCAGGTCAGTTGATTACCTATAATATGTTGTTGAATTATTTTACAACTCCTTTAATTAATATCATCAATCTCCAATCTAAAATTCAGCAAGCCAAAGTCGCCAATAATCGTCTTCAAGAAGTTTATGTTGTGGACAAGGAAGAAAAAGGAAAACTTAGAGAGTTATCTTTTAAACAACTTGCTTTTAAAGGAGTCAGTCACCGTTTTAGTTATCAGCAAGAGACTCTTAGTAAGATTGATTTAACGATTCATAAGGGTGAGAAAATCGCCCTCATGGGTAAAAGTGGATCTGGAAAAACGACCTTAGCTAAAATGTTGTCAGGTTATTATACGAAATCTAGTGGTCGTGTAACCCTAGATAAAGATGCTATTAGCCATGCGGAGTTGCGCCAGTTGGTAACCTATGTTCCACAACAGACCTATGTGTTTACGGGAACCATTTTAGAAAATCTGCTATTAGGATTTGAAGGAGAAGTTGACGAGAAAAAGCTTCTTAAAGTTTGTCAACAAGCTGATATCTTAGAGGATATTCAAAAAATGCCACTAGGCTTTCAGACCCAAGTATCTGAAGACGGTGGTCTATCAGGTGGTCAAAAACAACGCTTGGCTATAGCGAGGGCTCTCTTGTCCAAACAGCCTATCTTGATTTTTGACGAAGCTACCAGTGGTCTCGATAGTGATACTGAAAGCAGGGTCATGGCTAATCTTGCTAAGATTAAACGAACAATGATTTTTATTGCTCACCGCAATAGTGTACGTCAACATGTCAGTCGTGTAGTGACCATGGTGAGTGGCCAGATTGAGTCAGACAGTCCTAATTTCAATCTATTCCAGTTTATTTAAAATAATCTTCCTATTATATATGTAGAAAACTTAAGAAGTCTAAATTTTCACATCTTGCACCTATCTTATTAATATAGTATACTGGTAGCAGACTATTAAGAGGTGTAAACATGTTAGAGGCATATAAAAATTTTTGGTTAGGCTATCTCGATTTTTATGGTCGTACAAAACGACCAGACTATTGGTGGGTTGTCTTGATTAATGGAATTATCGGTAGTTTGATTTTCCTACTGATGGACTTACTTGGAGAAACAAGAGCTGCTGGCTTTACATTGACAGCTTTCATTCTATTTATAGCAGCAACGGCGCTTCCTACAATTTCTATTCAGATTCGTCGTCTGCGTGATGCCAATTTCAATGTTGCTTGGATTGTATTAAAAGCAACTCCATTAACAGTAGCTCTTTGGGTGATGTATGCCTTTCCCACAAGAGATTCAAAATAACTCCAATATAAAAAGAGTGAAACTACTTAATCTAGTTCCACTCTTTTTTCTTATAAAATAAAGCTACCTAAGAGGCTAACCAAGGTGAAGCTGATAGTTGCATAAAATACAGCGAGACGGGTTGCCTGGATAGGCTTATAAAGTCTAATAAGTGTTAGGACACACCAAATAAAGAGTACTGTGACAAACCAACCTGATAGTAAGCGACGTGGCGTTACACCATAGAGTGCTATATAAATGCCAAAGAGTTTCCAGCCGGCGATAAGGGCAAAGAGGCTAGCAAAAGTAAAGAGTAGGGTACTCAACAAACGAAGCCCCTTGTGGGTGAAGAAGTTTTCTTTAGAAAAAATGTAAAGTCCAGCTAGGATTCCCAAGTTAAGGGTAGAGACTCGAACTAATTGCCAGAAGCCCTGAACAGCAATATGTGAGGCTTGATGGGCTGGAATGTTGACTTGGTTGAGAGAAAGGAGTTCTCCCATTTGACTAGTGGCAGTTAATATGAATAGGGCATAAGTAAGGCAGAGGCTTCCGAGTACGATATAAGCTGCTACTTTTGGAAACTGACGGGTTGTTTTAAGACGGCCTTCAAATCGTTTTTGACTTAGTGGCTTTTCTTTTGCCAAATAGGTTGCAATGAGTTGAGCAAAAAGTCCTAGAGTCAGAGGGATACTGGTTATTAAACGAGAGAACAATAATCCGTTATCCTTGAAGGTGATAGTGAAATCAAGTAGAGTAGCGAGTGTCTGGAAGAACTGTTGCCAGAGTTGTCCGAAAGCAGGCAAGACCTGACTAAGCTGACTAGCAGCGAATACAGTCAGTACCAAGGCAATCATGATACTAATGAGAATCATCCATTTGTGGTTCTGAACTGCATGTTTTTCTTCTTCAGAGAGCTCTTGTTTAGGTGCTGTTTTATAGAGTAGTGTCCAGGCTCCGATAAAGAAATATTTCAGTGGGAAGATGCAGCTAGTGTATATGAGGTCTAGCCAAACCATAATTCCCAAACGGTCTTGACTACTTTGTCCAGTACGTGCCATTAAGTAAAGGAGGATACTCGCATGAAGGCAAAGAATCTGAGCGCTCCCCCAGTTGTCGTGCAGACCCCAAAGACTAATTTGTAAACCTTGTAGTAGACTAGTGACCATAAATATTGCCGATTCAAGTCGCATTCCCTTTGCTTTTCCATCTAATAGACGACAGCCCAGTTCAATCGTACTTATCAAGACAACGGTTGCTGGAAAGGCAAAGGAAAAATGGGTCAAGTAAGTGATATATAGGAAGCAGGCCACGAGACAGGCGATAATCAGTCCCTTAATTTTCCAAATGTCTTTTGGTGAAAAATCTTCCAAGAGTTTCTTGGTTTTGGTTTGAAGACTAGTCTTTTCGTCGGAATATTCCTGGGAGACTAGCTGTAAACTAGTAGTATAGTTATTTGTTTCCATCATAATTCTCCTTTTGGATGTTAGTCCAAAAAAGACTTTATCATAAAAAACGTTCGATTTTGTCACCCAACTGTAAAATTACTAAAAATAGGTCTATGGACTTAGGTCTGGAGAATGAGTTGGAAAAATAGGTGAGTAAAAAATATTATGCTCACATTGAATGATAGATTGTACGGGCTATATTGTCAGAAACTTTCAAATGCTAAAGATAGTTTTTTAGAGATTAACTGTTTGTTTATCTGGGATTGAGCAAAGGACTTCTATCGAGAATCACCAAAGGTGATGTCATTTTTTGACACTATATGTTAGATTGCCTACCATCTAAATGTTGCAAAATTTCTGAAAATTCGTTGACATGTGTTTTCAAAGTAGTATGATAATAACATAAAAAAACTTAGGAGGTTCTTATGTTAGGTGTCATCCTACTCTATGTTGGTATGGTTTTGATGAGTAATGGACTCCATCGTTTAGAGGGTATTCCTGATAAATCAAATGTTGTCATGAATATCTTTACGGGTGGTCTGGGTTTGATTCTCAACATTATTGTCATTGCTTACGGAGCTTGTACAGGGCAAGACGCTGAATGGTTTTATGGTAGCGCTACTGGTCTTTTATTTGCTTTCACCTATCTTTACTCAGCGATCAATACGATTTTCGATTTTGATCAACGTTTGTATGGGTGGTTTAGTTTATTTGTGGCAATTAATACGCTACCAGCAGGGATTCTTTGCTTAACATCTGGATACGGTGGTAATGCTTGGTATGGTATTATTTGGTTCTTGTGGGGTATCCTATGGCTAACTGCCTTTATTGAAATTAATCTTAAGAAGAATCTAGGAAAATTTGTCCCTTACCTAGCTATTTTTGAAGGAATTGTAACAGCTTGGATTCCAGGGTTTTTGATGCTTTGGGGCAAGTGGTAAGCATTGATTTAAGGAGGAAAAACGATGCAATTGACAATGCGCGAGCAGGAAAAAATGATGATTAGCCTTGCGGCTATGATTGCTCAACGACGTAAAGACAAAGGAATCAAATTGAATCATCCAGAAGCAGTTGCTTTAATCACTGACTATGTGCTTGAAGGTGCAAGAGAAGGTAAAACTGTTGCCCAACTGATGGATGAAGCTCGCAATCTCTTAACACGTGAAGATGTTATGGAAGGTATTGCAGAAATGATTCCAATGATTCAAGTTGAAGCTACTTTTACGGACAGTACAAAACTGGTTACTGTTCATGATCCTATTCAGTAAGGAGAAGTGTAATGATTCCAGGTGAATACCATGTGGCGAGTGAGCCAATTGATTATAACGGTGGTTACGAAGCCAGTAGTCTTGAAGTAAAAAATGTGGGTGACCGTGCTGCTCAAGTGGGTTCTCACTACCATTTTTATGAAGCAAACGAAGCTGGTCTTCAATTTGATCGTGAAAAGGCGCGAGGCAAACGTCTAGATATTCCAGCAGGTACAGCCATTCGTTTTGAGCCAGGTGAAACGAAAACAGTACAACTTATTGACTTTGGAGGGAAACGTCGTATTTTTGGTTTCAATAACAAGGTCAATGGTTTCTTAGACTAGAAAGAGGACAAATCGATGAGTTTTAAAATGAATCGTGAAGAGTATGCTCAACACTATGGACCAACTGTAGGGGATAGCGTACGTCTTGGAGATACCAATCTTTTTGCAGCCATTGAAAAAGACTTTACTGTTTATGGACAGGAATCTAAGTTCGGTGGCGGTAAAGTTTTGCGTGATGGTATGGGTGTTAGTGCTACGGAAACACGTGACAATCCATCAGTTGTTGATACCATTATTACAGGTGCAACCATTATTGACTATACAGGTATTATTAAAGCAGATATCGGTATTCGTGATGGTAAGATTGTTGCTATTGGTCGCGGTGGTAACCCAGATACAATGGACAATGTGGACTTTGTTGTGGGTGCTAGTACAGAAGCCATTGCTGCAGAAGGTTTGATTGTGACTGCTGGTGGTATTGACCTCCACGTACATTATATTTCTGCTGACCTTCCTGAATTTGGTTTGGATAATGGAATTACGACCCTCTTTGGTGGTGGTACTGGTCCCGCTGACGGTAGTAATGCAACAACATGTACACCAGGTAAATTCCATATTACTCGTATGTTGCAAGCTGTTGATGATATGCCTGCTAACTTTGGTTTTCTTGCCAAAGGTGTTGGTTCTGAGACTGAAGTGGTTGAAGAGCAAATTAAAGCTGGTGCAGCAGGAATTAAGACACACGAGGACTGGGGTGCGACTTACGCAGGAATTGATAATTCCCTTAAAGTTGCAGATAAATACGATGTTTCTTTTGCGGTCCACACCGACTCTTTGAATGAGGGTGGATTTATGGAAAATACTTTGGAATCTTTCCAAGGTCGTACCGTTCATACCTTCCATACCGAAGGTTCTGGTGGTGGGCACGCTCCAGATATTATGGTCTTTGCAGGTAAGGAAAATATTTTGCCATCATCAACTAACCCAACTAACCCATATACTACAAATGCTATTGGTGAGTTGTTAGATATGGTTATGGTTTGTCACCACTTGGATCCAAAAATCCCAGAAGACGTCTCTTTTGCCGAATCACGTGTTCGTAAACAAACTGTGGCTGCAGAAGATGTTCTTCACGATATGGGAGCCCTTAGTATCATGACTTCAGATGCCATGGCAATGGGACGTGTCGGTGAAGTAGCAATGCGTTGTTGGCAACTAGCTGATAAGATGAAGGCTCAGCGTGGTCCACTTGAAGGGGATTCAGAGTTTAACGATAATAACCGTATTAAACGTTACGTGGCTAAATATACAATTAACCCTGCCATCACCAATGGTATTGCAGACTATATCGGTTCTGTAGAAGTTGGTAAATTTGCAGATTTGGTGATCTGGGAACCAGCACAATTTGGTGCAAAACCTAAGTTGGTGCTTAAGGGTGGTATGTTAACTTATGGTGTTATGGGTGACGCTGGTTCAAGTCTTCCAACACCTCAACCACGTATCATGCGTAAATTATATGGTGCTTACGGTCAAGCGGTTCATGAAACAAATCTTACATTTGTCTCTCAATATGCTTATGATCACGGTATCAAAGAAGAAATTGGTTTGAATAAGATTGTTCTTCCTGTTAAGAATACGCGTAACTTGACTAAGCGTGATATGAAGCTTAATGACTACGCTCCAAAAACAATCCGTATTGATCCACAGACCTTTGATGTCTTTATTGATGATGAGTTGGTTACTTGTGAGCCAATCCATACGACATCATTGTCTCAACGTTATTTCTTGTTCTAAGGAAGACGCTATATAAATGAGGCTGGAATTTTTCCTCCAACCTCTTTTGTATTTTACAGCCGTAACGTTTTTAGTACTTTATTAGGTTGCTATATGAGTCTGATGCTAGACTTTTAAAATGTAATAGAAAAGGAAAAAGTATGATTTTTACAAAAGTAGATGCTCTTGTTAAGGATATCGATGTGGACAAATACCATATTGAAACAGTCATTCTTTCGAGTGACGATCTTAACAAAAAAATTATTCGTGTGAAGAGTGATCATGGGAATGAATTTGGTATTCGTCTTGATAAGGGACAAAAATTGCAAAATGGATCTGCCTTTTTTATCGATGATCACCATGTCCTAGCTATTGGTGTTGAGTCACAGGATTTGATTGTCATCTCACCTAAAGATATGGATGAAATGGGAATCACAGCTCACATTCTTGGGAATACTCATAAACCGATTGAGGTGAAAGATGCCAAGATTTATTTAGAGGTTGACCCAGTTGTAGAGCAAGTCTTGACTCAAAAAGAGATTGCCTACACGATTGAAGAAGTGGTCCTTGATAAACCCCTACGCCATGTGAATTTAACTGCCCATGAACATTAATCCCTTTGCTAATGTGTCTTTGCAAGATTATCTTGAAATTGTGCAAATTGTCGATTCAACCTTTCCAATTGGATCATTTAACCACTCATTTGGGATGGAAAATTATCTGCGTGAAGACACTGTAACAGATGATAAAGGTTACGAAGAGTGGCAAGAAGCCTATTTAGCTAGTCAGTTTAAATATGGTGAAGGTCTTGTAATCAAACTGGTTTATGATGCTATGGTTACAGATAACATAGAGCAGGTTTGGCATTATGATAAGGTCTTGACAGTTTCGACGCAAGCACGTGAGACAAGACAGGGGACTAAGATGATTGCTAAACAAATGCTTCGACTCATTCAAAGGCTTCATGCTATTCCGGTATTGGATGACTATCAGTCTAAAATACGTGAGGGTGAGGTTTTCGGCAATCCAGCTATTGTCTTTGCGCTCTATGTGTTTAACAAGGGCTTGGGATGTAATGAAGCCATAGCACTTTATGGCTATAGCGTGATTTCGACGATGGTTCAAAATGCTGTGCGTGCCATTCCCCTTGGACAGTTTGCTGGACAGGAGATTGTTTTACGTAGCTTTTCACAATTAGAAAAAATGACACAAGAAATTCAAGAATTGGATGCGTCCTACCTTGGGGCCAATACGCCTGGTCTTGAATTAGCTCAGATGAAACATGAAACACAGGTATTTCGCCTATTCATGTCCTAAAATATCAACAAGGTTGAGAGGAAAAAACAATGACAAAACGTACTGTAATTATTGGAGTTGGTGGACCTGTTGGTTCAGGTAAAACCCTTTTGCTTGAGCGTCTTACACGACGTATGTCCGACTTAAATTTAGCAGTTATTACTAACGATATCTATACAAAAGAAGATGCCCTTTTCTTGGCTAAAAATTCAAGCTTAGACGAAGACCGTATCATTGGTGTAGAAACTGGTGGATGTCCTCACACTGCGATTCGTGAGGATGCCTCTATGAACTTTGAAGCGATTGAAACCCTTCAAGAGCGCTTTAACCATGATTTGGATGTTATTTTCCTTGAAAGTGGTGGAGACAACTTGGCTGCGACCTTCAGCCCTGATTTGGTTGATTTTACCATTTATATTATTGACGTTGCTCAGGGTGAAAAAATCCCACGTAAGGCTGGTCAAGGGATGATTAAGAGTGATTTGTTCTTGATCAATAAGACTGACCTTGCACCTTATGTTGGAGCCAACCTAGACCGTATGCGTGAAGATACCCTTCATTTCCGTAACGAAGATTCTTTCATTTTCACAAATTTGAATAATGATGACAATGTTAAGGAAGTAGAAGAATGGATTCGTAAGAATTTCCTACTAGAGGACTTGTAAGATGACACAAGCATATGATGGCTTTGTCCATCTTGGATTTTCAAACAGAAATGGTCGTACAATTTCCCACAAGAAATACCAAGAAGGCAACTCTCGAGTGTCAGCGGATAATTCAGATGCCAATGGCGTTACTTACTATTTCCTAATTAATATGGGTGGGGGCTTTGTAGAGGGTGAGCAGTATCAAGTGACCATTGATGTTAATAAAGATGCTCATGCCTTGGTGACAACTCAAACACCTACCTATGTTTACAAGTGTGAGAAAGGACAGTTGACACAACAGAATACGTCTATCACACTTGAAGAAAATAGCTATTTGGAGTACATGGCTGATGAAGTTATTCCCTATTTAAAATCACGCTATTTCCAAACAAGTCGGATTGATATGGATAAGTCTGCCCACTTGATTTATTCAGATGGTGTGACGGCAGGTTGGTCTCACGAGGATTTGCCGTTTCAATACCATTATTTTCGTAATTTGACACAAATTTACCAAGATAATGAGCTTGTTTATAGCGATCAGACTCTCTTAGAGCCTCAGAAACAAGATATGTTTAAACTTGGTTATTTTGAAGGCTGGCGTAATTACAATAGCTTGGTAATGGTGTCCCCAAATATTGACGAGGCTTTTGTTAAGGCTTTGCAGAAGTACTTAGAAGGGCTAAATCTTGAGTCTGATTTTGCCATTTCATCCTTAGATATCTCAGGTTTGGTGTTACGTATCTTAGGAAAAACTGCTGAGGATAATCGTCGCGTCATTTATTCTTGTGCAGACTATTTTAGACAAGAAATACATGGATTAACCCCTTTGAATTTGAGAAAAAATGATATGAGGAGATAAGAAATGCATATTCCTGAAAATTACTTAAGCCCTATGACTTGTGCGGCAATGGGGGCAGTTATGTTGCCTATTTGGTATAAGGCTGTCAAGGAAGTGAAGGTAAAGGTTGACACTGATAAAAAAACGATTCCTATGTTGGGAATCGGGACTTCCTTGTCCTTCCTTATCATGATGTTTAATCTTCCAGCCCCAGGTGGGACGAGTGCCCATGCTGTTGGGGCAGTGCTAATTGCTATATTGTTAGGACCTTGGGCCTCCTGTTTAGCAGTTAGTGTGGCTCTAGCTATGCAGGCTTTGCTATTTGGTGATGGTGGGATTTTGGCCTTTGGTGCGAATGCCTTTTGTATGGCTGTTGTCATGCCATTTGTGGGTTATGCTGTTTATAAACTCTTGAATAAGTGGACAAAGAATAGGATAATTGCTAGCTTTTTTGGAGGTTATATTGGAATTGTAGTTGCGGCTCTGACTGTTGCGGTTTTACTAGGAATTCAACCGATTCTCTTTAAAGATAGCAGTGGTAATCCGCTTTACAATCCATACCCTTTGAGAGTGACGCTTCCAGTAATGGGTTTGACTCACCTGCTTATCGGCTTGGTAGAAGGATTTTTTACAGCCGGTGTTCAAGAATTCATTGAACGTTTGAATATTGATAATACTCAGGAAATAACGACTAAAAAACTACGTCCTTTATTGCTCTTTATCCTAGCCTTAACTATCCTAACGCCACTTGGTTTATTGGCGACGGGAACAGCTTTTGCAGAATGGGATGTCAAAGAGTTGGTAGAAAAATTGTCTCATTACCATGTGGAAGCCCAAGCGCCAAAAGGAATGTTGAATGGTTTTTCATTCAATGCCCTCTTCCCAGATTATAGTATCGCAGGCATCCCAGAAGTTTTGGGTTATATCCTGAGCGCTGCCTCTGCTGTTTTGATTTTCTTCATCCTCTATCGCTTGATTTTCGGTAGAAAGGTTGAAAAATGATTCTTCCAGATTGGATGTCGGAAGAGCGCCCAGTAGTCACTAAAGTCGGTAGAAATAACTTTCTTATCCGGAATCGTCACCATCTGGAAGCTCTTCTTCAAAAGTTTGAAACGCATCCTTTAAAAGTAGCATCAGTCTTTCATCCAACAGCTAAGGTTTTACTTCTCTTTTTCTTACTTGTTTCAGTGGGAATTAGCCGAAATCTCACAGTTTTGTGGATTGTAGCCTTGTTTTTAGGAGCTGGCGTGGCTTTTTTACCGCATTCTGTTTTAGTAAGAACTTTGAAAAAAACTGTAGTGTTGTTGATCTTCCCTTTAGTTCTTTATCTACCGCATCTCTTACTTAGCGGAGGTCAATCGCTCTTTCTTTTTAGACTTCCTTTGATTGCCGTAGCCATTGCTTATTATTCAGAGACAAGTACAATAAGTGAGATGCTAGTGGCATTAAAAGGGTTGCATTTTCCTGATCTTGTTCTGCTCCAGTTAGATATCACCATAAAATATATCGATGTCTTTGGAAAACAATTAATGGATTTGCTCAAAGGGATTGAAGCACGAAGCTTTGGCGGCAACCATCGTTTCCGGATTGGAAGTAATATCTGGGGAATTTTATACCTTAAAGCTATACGCTATGGTGAGGAACTAACTCAAGCCATGGAAGCACGTTGCTTTGTCGGTGAGTATGTCAAGTCATCACAGTCATTCACATGGAAGGACTGGCTGGCCTTGATAGGTCTAGTAGCAGTGATTTTAGGACAGATTCTGTTAGGAGGATGAGATGTTTCAATTGAAACAAGTGGCCTGTGCCTATGAACAAAAAAAGGTCTTTACTGGTCTTGATTTGGAGATTAGACAAGGACAATATGTGATGTTGATGGGGGAAAATGGGACTGGGAAATCAAGTCTTATCAGTTTATTAACTGGCTTCAAGCAGGAAGAATCTGGTCGCATTCTTTTCTTAGGGAAGGACCTCAAAGAATGGCTGAAGGACAAACGTCAAAAACGAGATTTTTATAGTCGCCTCGGAATCCTCTTCCAGGATGTGGATAGTCAGTTATTTAATAGTACTGTCTATGATGAGATTGCTTTTGGTCCTCGCCAGCTAGGTCTAACCGAAGAAAAAGTCTCACAGCGCGTTCAAGACACGCTATCCCTGCTTAAAATTGAAGATTTAAGAGATCGCGTTCCCTATCAACTGTCTGGTGGAGAAAAGAAGAAAGTGGCTTTTGCCAGTATCATGGTAACGAATCCAGATGTGTATATTCTTGATGAACCCTTCAATAATCTTTCTAAAGAATATGAAGAATTTTTTAGGGAACTTCTACATGAGCTTCATTCAGCTGGGAAAACCATTATCATGTCTGCTCATCACTTTAAGCATCTTCATCATGAAAAGGCTGATGTTCTTCTTTTCGAAGATGGTAAGGCTGATTTCTTTCCTGCCCAGGAAGTGCTCAATAACCAGCAAGTAATTGAGCGTTTGTCGCATTATTAATTAGGAATAAGGTAGAAAATCGTTATTGGTTTTCTGCTTTTTTCTTGTCAAACAATTGATATTTTTAGGTGATAGTATTTTCTTATCACCTTGATTATGTTTAAGTATTAGTTAAGCTTAGTGAATTCTGTTACAATAAAAACAATCAATCTCAAAGGAGAATATTATGAAACTTAAAAAAATTCTTGGAATCACGGGTGTAGCCATTGCTTCAGTAGCTTTGCTTGCTGCATGTTCATCTAAATCATCAAAAGAAGCCTCTAAATCTTCAGGTGCTAAAGAAACAATTAACTTTGCCACTGTTGGGACAACAGCACCATTCTCATATGAAGAAAACGGTGAATTGACTGGTTACGATGTGGAAGTGGCTAAAGCAGTCTTCAAAGACTCTGACAAATATGAAGTGAAATTTCAAAAAACAGAATGGTCTTCAGTCTTCACAGGTCTTGACTCAGCTAAATACCAAATGGCTGGGAACAATATCTCTTATTCAGAAGAACGTGACCAAAAATATCTCTTCTCATATCCAATTGGTACCACACCAGCTGTTTTGACTGTTCCAAAAGATAGTAATATTAAGAAATATGATGATATTGCTGGACACTCAACGCAGGTTGTTCAAGGAACATCGACAGCTACTCAATTGACAGAGTTTAATGAGAAACATTCAGACAAGCCAGTTGAACTTAACTACACAAATGAAAATATTACACAAATGTTGACAAGTTTGAATGAAGGTAAGTATGACTTCAAGATCTTTGATGCACCAACTGTTAATGCAATCATCAAAAACAATAAATTGAGCAACTTGAAGACGATTGAGCTTAAATCTGATCAACAACCATACATCTACTTCTTGTTCGCAGATAACCAAAAAGACCTTCAAAAATTTGTAAACAAACGTTTGGAAGAACTCCAAAAAGATGGTACTTTGGCTAAGTTGGCTGAAAAATACCTTGGAAACAAAGATTATATTCCAACTAAAGACGCTTTGAAAGTTCCAAGCAAAAAATAAGAAAGGAGCTGGGAATGAATCTCAGCTTTTTCATATAATTAAAATCTAGGACATGTTATAGTTAAAAACTATAGAGATATACAATTATAAACAATTTGCTACAATTCTTATCCTATGGGATAATAATTTTACACTTAAAACAATTAAAGGGAGTTCGTTATGAAACTTAAAAAAATTCTTGGAATTACAGGATTGGCAGTCGCTTCAACAGTAGCTTTGGCTGCTTGTGGTGCTGGCGGTAACAAATCAGCTAAAGATGATAAAACATTGACAGTTGGTGTCATGACTTTGGATGACACTACTGAGCCATTGTGGGATAAAGTCAAAGAATTGGCTAAAGACAAGGGTGTTACTATCGAGTTGAAAGAGTTCACAGACTACAACCAACCAAATGAAGCCCTTAAAAATGGTGAAATCGACGTTAATGCTTTCCAACACATTTATTTCTTGAACAACTGGAACAAAGAAAATAAGGGTGATGTTGTTGCAGCAGCTGACACACTTCTTAGCCCAATCCACCTTTTCTCAGGAACTGAAAACGGTAAAGCTAAGTATAAGGATGTTAAAGAGCTTCCAGATGGAGCTACTATCTCAGTACCTAATGATGGTACAAACGAAAGCCGTGCTTTGACACTTCTTCAAACAGCTGGTTTGATTAAGTTGGATGTTAAAGATGGTGAATTGGCAACTATCAAGAACATTTCTGAAAATCCAAAGAAATTGGATATTAAAGAAATCGCAGCTGAACAAGCTGCCCAAACTCTTTCATCAGTAGATGCAGCAGTTGTTAACAACTCATACGCACAACAACAAAACGTTGACTATGACACAACTCTCTTCCAAGAAGATCCAAGCCAAGATTTAAAAGATTGGGTCAATATCATTGCAGCTAATAAAGATTGGGAAAAATCAAATAAAGCTGATGCTATCAAGACTTTGATTAAAGCCTACCAAAATGATGAAGTAGCGCAAATCATCTATGATGCATCTAACAAGGTTGACCTTCCAGCATGGAAAGGTGCCCCAACACAAGATCAATTGAAAGCTAATTCAAAGAAATAAGCTAAGGACAGAGGGCGTGTGAGAGCACGCCGTTTTGTCGTGTATGAAGGAGATGATTTGATGGCATTTTCAAGTGAAGAAGAGCAGTTACGAAAATTTCGTAACGATGAAATTGCTCAGCACTATTTTGAAGTTTTGCGGACTTTGATTTCTAAAAAATCTATTTTTGCTCAAAATATTGGTCTCTATGATGTAGCTGCTTACCTTGGTGAGATTTTCTCTGGTGTTGGCGCAGAGGTGATAATTGACGAGACCCATACGGCACCTTTTGTCTTGGCGAAATTCAAGAGTCCAAATCCAGATGCGAAAACAATTATTTTCTATCAACACTATGACACTGTTCCTGCGGACAATGATCAGCCATGGACCGATGAACCTTTCCGTCTGACTGTTCGAAAGGGATATATGTATGGTCGTGGTGTCGATGATGATAAGGGGCATATTACAGCTCGTCTGACAGCCCTTCGGAAATATATTCGAGAAGTTGGTGATCTTCCTGTAAATATTACGTTTATGATGGAAGGTGCTGAAGAATCTGCATCAACAGACCTTGAAAAATATTTAGAAAAATACCGAGATGATCTTCTTCCAGCAGACCTATTGGTTTGGGAGCAAGGGAACCGAAATAGTAAAGGTCAATTGGAAATCACAGGTGGCAACAAGGGGATTATTACCTTTGACTTGTCTGTCGAGAGTGCTGATGTTGATATCCACTCTAAATTTGGTGCAGTGATTGAATCTGCGTCATGGTACTTGCTCAATGCTATCTCAAGCATGAGAGATGATCAGGGACGTATCCTTATCGACGGCATCTATGAAAAGATTGTCCAACCAAACGAACGAGAGATGAATCTTATCGAAACTTATGCTATTGAAAATGCAGACAGTCTTCGTAGGATTTATGGCTTAAAACTACCCATTTTAGAAAGTGACCGCCGAGCGTTCTTAAAAACTTACTATTTTGAGCCTGCTCTTTCTATTGAGGGAATTTCAACAGGTTATCAGGGGCAAGGGGTTAAGACCATCTTACCAGCTCAAGCCAGAGCTAAGATGGAGATGCGTTTGGTCCCTGGCTTGACACCTGAGTACGTTTTGGAGTGTATTAAGGCTCACCTCAAAAAAGAAGGATTTGACCGTATCAAGGTAACCTTCACTCTTGGTGAAGAAAGTTATCGAAGTGATATGTCTGATCCAGCTATTGTCAATGTTATTGAGTTAGCAAAAGGCTTTTATGAAGAAGGTGTCGCTGTCCTTCCAACAGCAGCAGGTACGGGGCCTATGCATATGATTTATCAGGCTTTGGGTGTTCCTATGGCAGCCTTTGGTATAGGGAATGCTAACAGTCGTGACCATGGTGGGGATGAAAATGTTAGTCTAGCAGATTACTACACCCACATTGAACTAATTAAGGAGTTAATTGCAAGTTATGAGTAATGTCATTATTGATTTGAAAAATATTGATATCACCTTTACGCAGAAACGCCGCACTATTCAAGCGGTTAAGGATGTGTCTATCCAGATTGAGAAAGGTGATATTTACGGAATTGTTGGTTATTCAGGGGCTGGTAAATCGACCCTTGTGCGTGTGATCAATCTTTTACAAGTGCCTACAGCTGGTAAAATCACTATCGGTAAAGATGTGACTTTTGCAGATGGTAAGGTCCAGTTGTCGACAAAAGAATTGCGTCAGAAACGTCAAACGATTGGGATGATTTTCCAACACTTTAACCTTATGGCTCAAAAGACGGCTTATGAAAATGTAGCTTTTGCTCTTCGTCATTCTAAACTAAGCAATGAAGAGAAAGACAAAAAAATTCGTGGTCTTTTGGAATTGGTTGATTTGGCTGATCGTGCCGAAAACTATCCTGCACAGTTGTCAGGTGGTCAAAAACAACGTGTAGCGATTGCCCGTGCCTTGGCTAATGATCCTGAAATCTTGATTTCAGATGAGTCTACCTCAGCTCTTGACCCAAAAACAACTAAGCAGATTCTTTCGCTTTTGCAGGATTTGAATAAAAAGCTTGGTTTGACAGTGGTTATGATCACCCACGAAATGCAAATTGTTAAAGACATTTGTAACCGTGTGGCTGTTATGCAAAATGGTCAACTTTTGGAAGAGGGCAGTGTTCTTGATATCTTCTCAAATCCACAAGAAGATTTGACACAAGAATTTATTGAAACTGCTGCAGGGATTGAAGATGCCTTGACTAAGATTAATGCACAACCCTTAGTGAAAAACTTACCAAGCTCAGCCCTTCTCGTTCAACTTAAATATGCTGGTTCTTCAACAGATGAGCCACTCTTGACTGAAATTTTCAAAGATTACGGAGTTTCAAGTAACATCCTTTACGGTAACCTTGAGATTCTAGGTGATACACCTGTTGGTGAATTGGTCGTTGTATTGGATGGTGAGGCAGATAAGGTTCTTGCTGCCCAAAAAGCGATTGAAAATGCAGGTGTCAGCTTGCAAGTACTTAAGAAAGGAGCCCAATAATGGCAGATTGGATTCAACAAAACTTTCCAGATATTTATCGTATTGGTATGCAGGGGGTTAACTCTTGGCCAGACGCCATCTATGCGACTCTCTATATGACGGTTATTTCCTTCATCATTGGGGGGCTTCTTGGTCTTGTTATGGGGCTCTTCTTGGTATTGACAGGTCCTCGTGGAGTCATTGAAAATAAATTTGTTTTCCAAATCTTGGATAAAATCACTTCAATCTTCCGTGCCATTCCTTTCATCATCCTCTTGGCAATTTTGAAAGGCTTCACTTACTTTATCGTGGGGACTAACCTTGGTATGACAGCGGCCTTGGTTCCATTGTCAGCTGCGACTTTCCCATTCTTTGCACGTCAAGTACAGGTGGTACTTGCAGATCTTGACCGTGGCGTTATTGAAGCAGCACAAGCTAGTGGCGCAACACTTTGGGATACGATTAAAGTTTACCTTGGTGAAGGGCTTCCAGAATTGGTTCGTGTATCAACCGTAACTCTGATTTCCCTTGTGGGTGAAACTGCCATGGCCGGTGCTATCGGTGCCGGTGGTCTTGGTTACATCGCTATCTACTATGGATATAACCGTTCTAGTACCTCAGTTACCATTTTGGCAACTTTCTTGATTTTGATTTTGATTTTCCTTATCCAATTCTTGGGTGATTTCTTGACCCGTAAATTGAGTCATAAATAGGATTTGAGAGCCTGTTTGCCACAGGCTTTTTTCATGTCTTGACGATTTCAGATATTTATCATAGTATGGAAGCTATCGAATACTTTATGGTTGAGCTACCCATAAAAAGGAGTTAATGAGTTATGAAACGATTTATTTCAACTTGGAATAGGACCAGTCTAATCAAGCGTATTGCCATTGGTGTGGTAATTGGTGCTGTACTTGGTTTGCTTGTTCCTAAGTTTACGGTTATTGGTCTCTTAGGGGATATGTTTGTTGGTGGCTTGAAGGCAATTGCTCCACTCTTGGTCTTTGCCTTGGTTGCCAATGCCCTTTCTCAAACGCGAGAAGGGCAACAAAGCAACATGAAGACAGTTATTGTTCTTTATCTCTTTGGGACCTTTGCGGCAGCATTGACGGCTGTTATTTCTCACTATATTTTTCCAATTTCTCTGAAGTTGGGAGCAGCGGCAGCGACTAAAGCGACGGCACCTCAAGGTGTGGGAGAAGTCTTTAAAGATTTGTTGCTTAAGATGGTGGATAACCCTGTCAATGCCTTGGCTCAAGCCAACTACATTGGTGTTTTAGTATGGGCGGTTGTCTTTGGTTTCGCCATGCGAACAGCTAGCACTCACACGAAAGATTTGCTACATACCTTGGCAGAAGTGACTTCACAAATCGTTCGTTGGATTATTAACTTGGCGCCATTTGGTATCCTTGGTCTTGTCTTTAATACTATTTCTGAGAATGGTGTTGGTGTTTTGGCGGATTATGGTGTCCTAATCCTTGTTTTAGTAGGAACAATGGCCTTTGTTGCCTTGGTTGTTAATCCTATTATTGCCTTTGTGATGATGGGCAAAAATCCTTTCCCACTGGTTTTCCGTTGTTTGAAAGACTCTGGGATTACAGCCTTCTTTACTCGCTCGTCAGCAGCTAATATTCCTGTTAACCTTCAGCTTTGTAAAGATCTTGGTTTAAATCCTGATACCTATTCAGTTTCTATTCCTTTGGGGTCAACTATTAATATGGCTGGGGCAGCCGTGACAATCAATGTCTTAACTCTTGCTGCAGTAACGACTTTGGGAATTCAGGTCGATTTTGCGACAGCACTCATTCTTAGTGTGGTTTCAGCTATTTCTGCCTGTGGTGCCTCAGGTATTGCTGGAGGATCCCTTCTATTAGTGCCAGTAGCATGTAGCCTCTTTGGTATCTCAAATGATTTGGCCATGCAAGTTGTTGGTGTTGGCTTTATCGTAGGTGTCATCCAAGACTCTTGTGAAACAGCCCTTAACTCTTCAACAGATGTACTTTTTACAGCAGTAGCAGAAAAGAGCCGCTGGAAGAAAGTATAGATAATTGTATAAGGTCGGCCTATTTGGCTGGCTTTTTGATTTTGGAGAAAACATAGTCAAAGACTATAGCTAGCTCAAGAATCTATCATCTTTAAAAAGCCCATAAAATATGGTAAAATAAACCGTTCAAAGAGAAAAGGTGAAACATTTATGACTAATAATTTATTGGTGCTTCAATCAGACTTTGGTTTGGTTGACGGTGCTGTTTCGGCCATGATTGGTGTGGCTCTTCAAGAAGAACCAAGTTTGGGAGTTCATCACCTTACACATGATATTACTCCCTACAACACTTTTGAAGCTTCCTATCGTCTGTTTCAGACTGTCGAGTACTGGCCAAAGGGAACAACCTTTGTTTCGGTAGTTGATCCGGGTGTAGGCTCATCGCGTAAAAGTGTGGTTGCCTTAACAAAGACGGGGCAATATATCGTCACACCAGATAACGGAACACTTTCTTATATCAAGAAGGATGTCGGTATCGTTGCTGTCCGTGAAATTTCAGAAGTTGAGAATCGTCGTAGTAATACGGAGCTGTCTTATACCTTCCATGGTCGTGATGTTTATGCCTATACAGGTGCCAAATTAGCTTCTGGTCATATCAGTTTTGAAGAAGTAGGTCCTGAGTTACCTGTGGACAAAATTCTAGAGCTTCCAGTGGTTGAAACCATCATAGAGGATAATTTGGTTCGTGGGGCGATCGACATTTTGGACGTCCGTTTCGGCTCTCTTTGGACCTCTATCACACGTGATGACTTTTATGCCTTGGAACCAAACTTTGGTGATCGATTCGAGGTGACCATCTTTAACAATGATATGTTGGTCTACCAAAATCAAGTTACCTATGGGAAATCTTTTGCGGATGTTCGTATCGGTCAGCCAATTATTTATATCAATTCCCTTTATCGTGTTGGCTTAGCCATAAACCAGGGGTCTTTTGCCAAGGCCTATAATGTTGGTGTGGGGTCTAACTGGCACATTGAAATCAAACATTTAGGAGATTAAAGTAAGATTATGAAAAATAATTCAATTCGTACAGTAGTTGCGACAGGTATTGGTGCAGCACTCTTTATTATCATTGGTATGTTTGTTAATATTCCTATTTTTGGGAATACCAGCATCCAACTTCAGTATGCTGTTCAAGCACTATTCTCAGTGATTTTTGGGCCTATTACAGGTTTCTTTATGGGCTTTATTGGGCATGCGCTTAAAGATGGTATTCAATACGGAAATATCTCATGGGCTTGGGTGTTTGCAAGTGCCATTACAGGTCTTGTAATTGGTCTATTCAACAAAAAATATGATGTGACAACTGGCAAGTTTTCTTTGATGAGTATGATTTGGTTTAACCTAGCACAAGCATTGGCCCTCCTTATTGCCTATGGTATCGTTACTCCTATTGGTGATAGACTCCAATTCGCACAAGCCTGGTCATATCTTTATGCACAAAGTTTTGTAGCTGGCGTAGCTAACTTTATTACAATTGCAATCGGAGGAACCCTCCTTCTTGCAATCTATGCTGGCTCACGTACACAATCTGGTAGTCTTACCAAAGACTAGCATGAATCATAGGAGAGTGGGACTGTCAGTTTGCTTTGATACCTCCTCTCTTTTTTAGTAGAAACATGGATAAATACATTAGTTTTAATCAGTTTACATTTCAATATGATGCGCAAGCAGAAGCGACGCTTAAAGATATCAGCTTTGATATTGTCAAAGGCGAGAAAGTGCTCATTTTAGGCCCTTCTGGTAGCGGAAAGTCTACCCTGGCTCAGTGTCTCAATGGTATCATACCTAATATTCATAAAGGTCAGGCAAAAGGCCAGGTGAGGATAGATGGTCAGGATATTTTCAAGCAATCTATCTATGATAAGTCACAGTTGGTATCTACGGTATTGCAGGATCCAGATGGTCAGTTTATTGGCCTAACAGTAGCCGAGGATTTGGCTTTTGCCTTGGAGAATGATTGTGCTAATCAAAGTGAGATGAAGGATAAGGTAGCTCTCTGGGCTGAACGTCTAGACTTGACTTCTATTTTGAATCACCGCCCTCAAGACTTATCAGGTGGCCAAAAACAACGAGTTAGTTTGGCTGGAGTCTTGATTGATGAGAGTCCTATTCTTTTATTTGATGAGCCTCTAGCAAATTTAGATCCTAAATCAGGACAGGAAACCATTGACCTCATTGATAAAATCCACAAAGAGGTGGGAGCTACAACAATTATTATTGAGCATCGCCTAGAAGATGTTCTTTATCGTCCTGTTGACCGGATTTTACTGGTCAATGATGGCACCCTCCTCTTTAACGGTAGCCCAGATGAGCTTTTATCAAGTACTCTCTTACTGGAAAATGGAATTCGCGAACCTCTATATGTGACGGTTTTACGTCAGTTGGGATTTGACACAAGAGATGCACAAAATCTTAGTCAATTGGATGCTTTAGACTTATCTGGCCTTGTTCTGCCAGATAGAGTTTTGAAAGATAAAAGAGACAGTTCAAGTGATTCTATTTTGAAGGTTGAGGGGCTTAGCGTTTCCTATGGGGATAATCCAGCGATTATAGAGGATATGTCTTTTAGCTTGAAAAAAGGTGAGCGACTAGCGATTGTCGGTAAAAATGGAGCTGGAAAGTCGACGCTTGCCAAAGCTCTATGCGGTTTTGTCCCTAGTCAAGGGAAATTAACTTACGAGGGTCAGGATATCAGTCAGGATAGCATCGCCGAGCGTTCAGAGCGTATAGGCTTTGTTTTGCAAAATCCTAATCAGATGATTAGCCAAACTATGATTTTTGATGAAGTGGCTCTTGGTTTACGCTTGCGAGGGATTGAAGAAACTGAGGTTGAAGAGCGTGTTCATGAGGTCCTGAAGACTTGTGGTCTCTATAGTTTTCGTAAATGGCCCATTTCTGCGCTTTCCTTTGGTCAGAAAAAGCGTGTGACCATTGCGTCTATCTTGGTCTTGAAACCTGAAATCATTATCTTGGATGAGCCAACAGCTGGTCAAGATTACAAGACTTACACAGATATCATGAATTTCTTGGACAGTCTTCAGAAGCAAGGCCATACCATTGTGATGATTACCCATGACATGCAGCTCATGTTGGAATATAGTGATCGTTGTCTCGTTGTGGTTGAGGGGAAAATCATTGCAGACGATAATCCTGTTACAATTCTTAATCAGAAGGATTTACTTGAGTCAGCTAATCTCAAGCAGACATCTCTTTATACTTTGGGTCAGAAATTGTCAAGTGATCCAGTAGAAGTAACCCAGTATTATATCGAAAAAGGAGGCCCTAATGTCTAATCGTTTAATTGGTTATCAGTCAGGTCAAGGTTTCCTCTATGATTTGTCTGGGGCAAGTAAGATGCTTTTCTTTATCTTGGTTTCAGTTGCTTGTATGGCAACCTATGACCCACGTTTTATTCTAGCAGTAGGCTTACTTTCTATTTATCTCTTTTATTTGGCCAAGATTCGTTGGCGAGATATTTCTTTCGTTGTTAAGATTATTGGATCGATTGCTCTCTTTAATTTACTTATGGTCTACCTTTTCGCACCTGGTTATGGTGAAGAAATTTACGGGGCTAAGAAAGTTCTTATTGAAGGTTGGGGGCGTTTCTATCTAACCAGTCAGGAGCTTTTTTACCTTGCAAATCTATTGCTCAAGTATTTTTCAACGGTCCCTCTTGCCATTCTTTTTCTTATGACCACTCATCCGAGTCAGTTTGCGGCTAGCCTGAATCAAATTGGGGTTCCTTATAAATTTGCCTATTCCGTGAGTTTAACCTTGCGTTATATTCCAGATGTTCAAGAAGAATTCTTTACGATTCGTCAGGCTCAGGAGGCTCGTGGTTTGGATTTGTCGCAAAAGGCGGGATTGGTCAAACGCATTCGCGGGAATCTCCAAATTGTTCTTCCACTAATTTTTTCATCTCTCGAACGAATTGATACCATATCGACAGCCATGGAGTTACGACGATTTGGTCGCTACAAAAAACGTACATGGTATGTTCATAAATCTTTGATGAAACAAGATTACCTTGTCATCCTATCAGCTATCGTTATATTGGGGATTAGTATTGGATTAATTTTCTTCAATCATGGTCGTTTTTATAATCCATGGGGATAATGTTCTTAGCATAGAGAGAATCTGCCATTAAGCATAATAAAAAACGTTCCCGTCTTGTCCAGATGAACGAGATTGGAACGTTTTTTTGTTATTTCAAATAGCCTAAATAATCAAATTTTTCTAGTGTCCGATTGTCGGCGACAACTAGGATGATTCCTTCGTCAGGTAGTTTCTTACTTGGGTCAAAGTGAGTGTTCAACTTGCCATTTTGCTCATCTCTAAAACCAATAACGTTGACGTTATAATTTTGTCTTAGATTTAATGTATGCAAAGACTTTCCAGCCCATTCTTTTGGAATTTTAAGTTCAATTAAAGCCACGTCGTCCTCTAAATGAAAAATATTTGAAATGTTATAACGGAGGATGTTTGAAGCTAATTCTTTTGCTGTGCTACGCTCAGGAGTGATGACCCAGTTGGCCCCCATTCCGTAAAGGACTTCCTCATAATTGTTATTCATAGCTTTAGCAATAATATTTGTAATGCCAAGTTTTTTACATTGCAGGAGCGCCAGTGCAGAAGATTCTAAGTGTTCTCCAGTTGCAATAATGACCGTATCGCAAGTATCAATACCAGCAGAACGTAGAAAGTCAATGTCAGTAATGTCACCAACAGCGGCCTTAGTCACCTGATCAGCAAGGGAATCAATTGTTGTAGAGTTATTATCTAAGGCAATAACGTCTTGTCCAAAAGAGGAGAGTTCGGTTGCAATGGTTTGTCCAAAGATTCCCAAACCGAGGACCCCAATAATTTGTGTTTTCATATAAAATCCTTTCAGAATATTGTCAATGAATAAAATTGTTTAGCCAACTGAAATATCAGTTGGGGCATAAGAGACATGCTTTTCTTTTTTTGTCATCAAGCTCAAGAGAACAGTGATAGGTCCAACACGGCCAATGAACATCAGAGACATGATAACGAGTCGTCCTAGAGTATTTAGATTAGGGGTCAAATCCATTGAAACACCAACGGTAGCAATGGCTGACACACTCTCAAAAAGTAGGCCTAGGGGCGATAGTGTAGGATTAGTCTCCAGCAAAATAACATAGCCGACAAAGAGCATTGTTAGGAAAAAGAGGATAACTGTGAATGCTTGCAAAACAGTCTTATTAGATATAATACGATTTCGAAAAACAACGCTCGAGTTACCAGATAGCTCTGACTTAAAAAGCAGGAACATGATAGTGGCAGTTGTCACCTTGATACCACCCGCAGTTCCTCCAGGACCACCCCCAATAATCATTTGAATCATAAAAAGAAGATTTGTGGAGAAATCGACATTGGTATAGGAAATAGTTGCAAAGCCAGCGGTACGCATGGTTACAGTCTGAAAGAAACTCACCAGAAGTTGTTGCCAGACATTGAGAGTACCGATTGTCTTAGAGTTATCCATTTCCAGTAACCAAGCAAGTAGTGTTCCTCCCAAGAGGAGACAGCCTGTACTTATAAGAACAAGACGGCTTTGATTGCTGAAAGGTCTACAAGCTAATTTCCAATTCCTTGGACAATCTTTAATATAACGTCGCAATAGTTGAATCAAATCAATCCAAACTGCAAATCCCAAACTTCCAGACATAATGAGAAAAGCTACAGCAAGGTTAATGGTTGGATTGGTTGCATAATCCTGTAAACTGTTAGAACCTAAGTTGTCAAATCCAGCATTACAAAAGGCAGAGACAGCTAGAAAGAGACTATTAAAAATGCCGTGACCAAGTCCAAAACGAGGAATGAAATCAGTCATAATCACAAGTGCTGCCAAAACTTCAATAGAAAAAGTAATTTTATAGACCTTAAAAAGATAAGCTTTCAAATCTTTTTGGTTATCCCTGCTAAGTGCGGATTGAAGGAGATCTTGATCACTCAGTCCTAATTTATTTTTCAGGGTATAGGTGCTAAAGGCTATAAGAGAGACGAGCCCAAGTCCTCCCGTCTGCATGAGAAGCATAGAGAAAATTTGACCGAGACCATTGTATGCCTTACTGACCGGGACAACAGAAAGTCCAGTTACACAGACCATTGACACAGTATTGAAGAGATGATCCAGGTAGCTTGTTTCTGGACTATTAGCATAGTGGCTTATGGGAAGGCTAAGTAAAATACTTCCCACTATAATGACAAAGACAAAGCTGAGCACCAGCTTTTGCGTGACAGTAAGACGATTGATCAATGAAAACCTCCGAGTTATCATAAGAGTAAATAATAATCCAAGGAGTAAGACACCTCCTTGGATAAACGTTATAGCGGCTTCTTGTTAGGAATTCCAGCACGACGTGGGTACTTATTTGGGGTTTCTTTTTTCTTATCGACAATAGTGACATTACGTCCATCCCCATTTGGCAGTCTGTAGTTCTCGTTGAGAATAGGCTTGGCAAAAAGCGAGTTCAAGGCATTTTTAGCATCGGCTAACTCTTCATCAGCTGCTGCAGCTTTAAGTGCAATAAGTTGTCCACCAACCTTCAAAAAAGGAATGGTCAATTCTGAGAGAACCTGCATGCGTGCGACGGCACGGGCAGTAACAATATCAAACTGAGCACGGAAGGCCTTGTCTTGTCCAAAATCCTCTGCACGTCCATGATGGAAGTGAACACCGCTGAGCTCAAGTTCATCAGCCAAGAGATTGAGGAAATTGATGCGTTTATTAAGAGAGTCGATGATAGTCACATCAAGCTCAGGGCAAAGGATTTTCATAGGGAGACTTGGAAATCCAGCTCCAGCTCCGATATCCAGAAGTCGAATACTTTGATTTTTAATATGCCCTTGAAGCACAGGAGCTAGGGAATCGTAGAAATGTTTGAGGTAGACCTCGTCTCTTTCTGTGATTGCAGTAAGGTTGATCTTTTCGTTCCATTCTACCAAAAGCTCAAAGTAGCGTTGGAATTGGTCTTTTTGTTTTTGGCTGAGATCGAACCCCAGTTCTTTCAAAGCCTTGTAAAAATCTTCAGGTGTCATTATATATTCCTTTTATCTAGTTTCAATGCTCTTATTTTACCATAATTAAGAGCTTTCATCTAACTCTATAGGACAGATGGAAACTGGGTCTGATTAAGTTTCTCATTAGCTTTGAAAAAAGTTCTAAGTTTAAGAAATATGTAATATTAAAGGTGTTATTTTTTCTTAAAAATTTGATATAATAATAATTAAGTCTAAAATCATAATCATGCTCTCTAATGAAAAGTAAATGTAGGGGATTATGGTCTTGTGGATTGAAAATAGATCCCTATGGGGAAATTTAATTTGAGGATTAAGAATGATTTATCTTTCAGAAGTTAGAAAGTCTCCAGAGGGGCTCGCCTTTACCGAAGCACCTTCTTTGTTGGAGTCTATTAAAGAACGCTATGATCAAGTTCTAAATCTTGAACAGATTCAAGCAAGTGGTCAGGTAGCCTATGATAATGGCTTGTACCTTTTGGACTATCAACTTAGCTATGATATTACCTTGCCATCTAGCCGTTCACTTGAACCTGTGACACTTAGCTTTAACTATCCGGTTTCAGAAACCTTTATACAAGAGGCAGATGCAGCTCTTCAAAAGGAATTAGTCGAAGAAAATCTAGTTCTTATCTTGGATGGGGATACCATTAATCTTGATGAGAGTATTCTAGATAATATTCTTCTTAATATTCCTTTGAGAGTATTAACACCTGAGGAAGAATCAGGACAAATTTCGCTCTCAGGTAATGACTGGGAAGTCTTGTCAGAAGAGGATTTTGCCGCACTTCAACAGGAGAAAAAAGAGGCAAGTAATCCCTTTGCCCAATTGAACGGTCTATTTGACGAAAATTAATTCAAAAAAATAAACTAAAAATGTTTGACAATTTTAAAAATCTGTATTATTATATCATTAGAAGTTAATTTTCGGATTTATTTATAGGGTAAATCTACAGACTTTTTAAGGGAAATAGAAGTCAAAAAATTTTAAGAAAGTGGTAAATACTTATTATGAGCAAACGCATTTTGATTGTTGAAGATGAGAAAAACCTTGCTCGTTTTGTCTCTCTTGAACTTCAACACGAAGGATACGACGTTGTGACAGCAGACAACGGACGTGAAGGACTTGAAATGGCACTCGAGAAAGATTTTGATCTTATTCTCTTGGACCTTATGTTGCCTGAGATGGACGGTTTTGAAGTAACACGTCGTCTCCAACAAGAAAAAGATACTTATATTATGATGATGACAGCCCGCGATTCAATCATGGACATTGTTGCTGGTTTGGACCGTGGTGCTGATGACTATATTGTAAAACCTTTTGCGATTGAAGAACTATTGGCACGTATTCGTGCAACCTTCCGTCGCCAAGATATCGAAGCTGCTAAGAATGCACCAGCTAAAGCGTCAACTTATCGTGATTTGAAATTGGATGTTCAAAACCGTACAGTTGTTCGTGGTGATGAAGCAATTCCATTGACAAAACGTGAGTTTGATTTGTTGAACACACTTTTGAGCAATATGAACCAAGTGATGACCCGTGAGGAACTCTTGCTTCAAGTTTGGAAATATGATGATGCAATCGAAACAAACGTTGTAGACGTTTATATTCGTTACTTGCGTGGAAAAATCGATGTTCCAGGTAAGGAATCATACATTCAAACAGTGCGAGGAATGGGTTACGTTATCCGTGAAAAATGAGTAAATTACAAGATAAATTATTTGGTAAAGTAACCATTAGAAAAAAGTTGACCATGACAACTGCTGTGGTCTTCTTTCTTGTATTGTCGATGTTCACTCTGGTTGTTGTTTTCTCGGCCAATACGCTTCTTTTGCAACGTGAACGTCAAAATGTAAATAACACAATTTCGAAAGTTGTTACTTATATCGAAAAGGACTGGGATTCTGATGAAGAGTTGAGTCCAGAACCGCTTTTAGCGGCCCTTTATTCGCCTAAAAATATCTATGCATCAATCATTAATGGTGTGCTTTCTGAAAAGCACTCTTTGGATGGTCAAGTTGCAATTTCTAATAAATTATTTTCTAACCAATCTGTTTTTGTTTATGACAAAAAGGGAACGTTTATCTTTACTTCTGAGGAAAACACAGACTCTCCTCCAGGCATGTCTGAAGTAAACAAACTGAAGTCAGTGTCCTATAAAGGAAAGCGTGGTTTCTTACTACAAGTTCCAATTTACGGTAAGGATAAAAAGACCATCGTTGGTTATGCCCAGATTTTCCATGATTTGGAATTCTACTATGCTCTGAAAGAGCGTTTGATTTTCTTATTGATTTTCCTAGAAGTGGGGATGACGGTCCTAGTTATCGCAGCAACTGTGGTTGTCTTGACATCTATTCTTCGTCCGATGAGACAGTTGCACGAAACGATGGGAGTTATCACCGATTCGCCAAGTGATTTGGAACTTCGTTCTAAGATTGAAAGTCACGATGAAATTGGTGATTTGGCGGTTAACTTTAACCGTATGATGGATAAAATCCAAGAAAATAATCAGATGCAGATGCGTTTCTTGAGTGACGTCAGTCATGAATTACGTACGCCGATTGCGGTTATCAAGGGCCATATGGACCTCTTGCAACGTTGGGGTAAAAATGACCCTGAGATTCTTGAGGAGAGTCTTGAGGCTGCAAGTCACGAGGCCAACCGTATGACGATTATGATTAATGATATGTTGGATTCTATCCGTGTCAAAGGATCATTTGAAAATCATAGAAATGATACGTGTGATTTGAATTCTTCAATCCGTACGGTTATTGGTAACTTCCGTGTCTTGCATGAAGATTACCAATTCTATCTCAATGATTTTGAGAGCTCAGAGCGTCCAGCACAAATTTACAGCCAACACTTTGAACAGGCTATTACTATTTTGATTGATAATGCGGTTAAGTATTCTCCTGTTAACAAGGAAATCCAGGTTACAATTAAGGCTCTGGAAGATGAAATGTTGGTACAAGTACAAGATAATGGTGAAGGGATTTCTAAAGAAGATATTGAGCATATCTTTGAACGCTTCTATCGTTCAGATAAGGCACGTAATCGTACGACAACACAATCTGGTGTTGGTATTGGTTTGTCAATCCTTTACCAAATTGTGGAAGCTTATCGCTGCCGTATCAATGTTAGTTCTGAACTTGGTGTTGGAACACGTTTCGACCTTTACATTCCATTTGCGGATGGAGAAACGACGATACCTCAACTTGAGCTTTAAATCAATTTATAAGAGTCTTAGAGTGATTCTTGGTCGTGAGCACGCCTCGTTTAGGGCGTGCTTTTTATGTGTTTTTATGGTAAAATAGAGTACCGAATTTCAAAGATTGGTGGTGAAGTGCATGCGTTGTCCAAAATGTCAACATAATAAATCTAGTGTTATCGATAGCCGTCAGGCAGAGGATGGGAATACCATTCGTCGTCGTCGTGAGTGTGATTCTTGTCATGCTCGTTTTACAACTTTTGAGCGTGTGGAAGAAGTTCCACTTTTGGTTGTCAAAAAAGACGGTACTCGTGAACAATTCTCTCGCGATAAGATTTTTAATGGTATCTTGATGAGTGCTCAGAAGCGTCCGGTTTCTAGTGAGGATATCGAAAATGCCATCACCCGTATTGAGCAAAATATTCGCCGTAACCATGATGGAGAGGTTGATAGTGATGTCATTGGGAATTTAGTGATGAAAGAACTCGCTGACCTTGATGAAATTACTTATGTACGTTTTGCTAGTGTCTACCGTTCTTTCAAAGATGTTGATGAGATTGAAGAGTTACTTCAAGAAATCACCAAGACTGTACGTGCGAAAAAAGAGTCTAAAAAATGAGACCTATTGAAGAATTTGTCTATGTTGGTAATCAGGTTATCGTTCCCGATCAGGCAAGTTTAATGCGTTGCTATTATCCCATTATTGGGAGTGAAGGATACGCTCTCTACCAGTATTTCGTGGCTTTTTATGACAATGGTAATCGCCGCCATAAGTTTGCGGCTATTCTGAATCACCTTAACTTTGGAATGCAGCCCCTTCAAGAAGCACTGGCGGTTCTGACAGCAGTAGATCTCTTGGCCTTTTACCAGTCACCTCAAGGGTTTTATGTGATAGAGCTTAAGTCTCCCTTAACAATTGAGCAGTTTCTTAAACATGCTGTTTATAGTTCACTTCTCGAGCAAAAGATTAGTGAACCAGCAGTAGACGCTTTGAAACCGGCAGGTCTCCAAGGATTGCAAGATTTATCTAAACGTTTTTCGGATGTCTTTACCGATGAGCGTTTGGCTCAAAAGTCTGTGTCTGAAATCAAGCCTAAAAATTCATTTGATTTAACTAGTTTTAGGAATCGGATGCAGGCCGATGGTCTTGTCTTTACAGATGAAAAGACAGATGTGCCGGAAATATATAAATTGTCTGAGACTCATGGCATGAATTGGTATGATACCTATCTCTTAGCTAAAAAGACAGCCGTCAACCATCAGATTATTGTCAAGCGTATGCAGGTGCAATTAGAGCAGGCTCAAGCTCAAACATTAGGTGGTGACTCTGCTTTGACGGAGACTGAAGAAAAGATTCTTAAAGCGGTTAGGTCCGAAAAGCCTATAGATTACTTACAAGGTGCCAAAGGTCCAAGCGGGACTGTTACTAATTCTGAGAAGCAGATTCTCAAGGATTTGGCACAAAGAGGCTTTATGGATGAGGTCATTAACCTCATGGTTGCCTACAGTTTGGGACGGACACGTTCGACGAATGTGAATCGAGAGTATATCTCTAAACTTGCTAACGACTTTGACTTTAAGAATATCCTCACTGCCGAACAAGGGCTTTTAGCTTTGCGTAGTGGTTACAACAAGAAATCACAACAAGCAAAAGCTGATTCTAAGAAGAAAACAAATGTGCCGAGCTGGAGTAATCCAGATTATGATAATCAAACCAGTCAGGCTGATCAGGCTAAATTGGATGAAATTAGACGTCGGGCTTTGGCAAAACTAGAAAAAGGAAAGGAGTAGCCTATGGAAAGAGTTGGACAAACCCTAAACCGAACAGGGCATCATGGGTCTGGCAATGCAACAGATTTAACGAAGCAAATTTTGGCGGATCCAAGAGTGGCTAGCTTTATTCAAGAGCATAGCCTAAGCCAGAATGAAATCAAACGTAGTCTTCCTAAGTTTAATCAATTCCTGGTGGAATGCCGTAAGGTCAAAGAAGGTGATGCCTCCTATATTGCCAAAGGGTATGAGCCGATTCTGACCATGAATGAAGGCTACGCTGATGTGACCTATAAGGAGACGCGTCAGCTCAAAGAGCAACAAGAACAACAGGCTATCGCTAAACGGATTAATTTGGTGAGTCTGCCTCAGTCTTATCGTAAGATTACCTTTGCGGATATTGCTCTAGATGATGTGGCGCGTGTGGATACCTTTGAGAGTCTCGTGGATTTTGTGGCGAATTACCCTAGTCCAGACCAGAAAGGCCTCTACATCTACGGAGACATGGGGGTTGGAAAATCCTTCATGTTGGCTGCTATGGCTCATGAACTTTCCGAAACCAAGAAGGTTGCGACGACCATTATTCATTACCCATCTTTTACCATTGATGTTAAAAATGGAATTAAGGACGGTTCTGTCAAGGAACAAATAGACGCTGTCAAACAAGCAGAAGTTTTGGTTCTAGATGATATTGGTGCAGAGCAATTCTCTTCTTGGATAAGGGATGATGTTTTGCAAGTCATCCTCCAGCATCGTATGATTGAAGAGCTGCCTACTTTCTTTACGTCTAACTATAGTTTTGCGGATTTAGAAGCTAAGCTATCCAATGGACGTCAAGGAGACGAGACTTGGCAGGCCAAACGTGTGATGGAGCGTATTCGTTTTCTTGCCAAAGAGGTTCACTTGAAGGGTGTTAATCGCCGCTAAGTTGAATCTCATAATGATAAAGAATAAGAGAGTTTGCTTCCCTTGGTGGAAGTGAGACTGCTAAATGAAGAAAGGAATCCCTATTTTAATCAGGGACTTAAACATATGACATTACCTACAGTTGCTATCGTGGGTCGCCCAAATGTTGGGAAATCGACCCTATTTAACCGAATTGCGGGTGAACGTATCTCTATCGTCGAAGACGTTGAAGGGGTAACACGTGACCGTATTTATACCTCTGCTGAATGGCTTAATCGCCAGTTTAGCATGATTGATACTGGTGGTATCGATGATGTTGATGCCCCATTCATGGAACAGATTAAGCACCAAGCCGACATCGCCATGACTGAAGCTGATGTTATTGTCTTTGTCGTTTCAGGTAAGGAAGGCGTGACAGATGCGGATGAGTACGTTGCTCGTATTCTTTATAAGACCAACAAGCCAGTTATTTTGGCGGTAAATAAAGTGGATAACCCTGAGATGCGTGCAGATATCTATGATTTCTATTCTCTTGGTCTTGGTGATCCCTATCCAGTTTCATCTGTTCACGGTATCGGTACAGGGGATGTTCTCGACGCTATCGTTGAAAACCTCCCAACAGAAGTTGAAGAAGAAAATCCAGATATCATCCGTTTCAGTTTGATTGGACGTCCAAACGTCGGAAAATCAAGTTTGATTAACGCCATTTTGGGGGAGGAGCGTGTAATTGCTAGCCCAATTGCTGGTACGACTCGCGATGCCATTGATACAAACTTTGTGGACAGTGAAGGTCAAGAGTATACCATGATTGACACCGCTGGTATGCGTAAATCTGGTAAGGTTTATGAAAATACAGAGAAATACTCTGTCATGCGTTCTATGCGTGCTATTGACCGTTCTGATGTTGTCCTTATGGTTATAAATGCCGAAGAAGGTATCCGTGAGTATGACAAGCGTATTGCTGGTTTTGCCCATGAAGCTGGTAAAGGGATTATCATCGTAGTTAACAAATGGGATACGATTAAGAAGGACAACCATACTGTTGCCAACTGGGAAGCGGATATCCGTGAGCAGTTCCAATTTTTGAGCTATGCACCAATTATCTTTGTATCGGCTGAAACTAAACAACGTCTTAACAAGTTGCCAGAGATGATTAAACGTATCAGTGAGAGTCAAAACCGTCGTATTTCATCGGCTGTCTTGAATGATGTTATCATGGATGCCATTGCCATCAACCCAACACCAACTGACAAAGGAAAACGCCTTAAGATTTTCTACGGCACACAAGTTTCGGTTAAACCACCAACATTTGTTATCTTTGTCAATGAAGAAGAGCTTATGCACTTCTCATACATGCGTTTCTTGGAAAATCAAATTCGTCAGGCCTTTGGTTTTGAAGGAACACCAATCCACTTGATTGCTCGTAAACGTAAATAAAAAAGAGACCAACCAGAATAGAATCTTTATGGGTTGGTCTTTTGTCATTGTAAGGAGAAAATGATGTTAGAAAATATTAAAGCTTATTTATCTAAACAAGGGGTTAAGTATATCAAACCTGAAAAAGCGGGTCCGCATCAAGAAGAGATGGAAGTGCTCAAGGCACTTGGTCAAGCAGCTCGTAAGGAAATGCAGACTTTAGCAAAACTTCTAGAGGAGCGTTTGGCACCCTTTAAGATGGATCGTGTCAGTAATTGGGCCAATCAGGCACAAATATGTCGCCCACTCTTTTGGTGCTATTATAGGGCCCCTGAGGACAGTTTAGACGATGTTGCCATGGCGATTCGCCTTTATGGTCAGCCTGAAAAATGGGGGATTTCAGTTGAGGTTAGCTTTGTCGAACGGAAAAAGTCAGACACCACTCTAGCTAAGCAACATAAGGTCCTAGACTTACCGATTGCCCCTTCTCTATACTATTTTGCCCAGGAAGATGGTGTCAGCCATCGTGTGGAAGGAACTGAAGAGAATCGTCAGATGCTTAAAGCAGCAGTTAGAGATGGTCGTATCCGCAAGGTATTGGTTAAGTATGATGTGGTAGTGACTACTAGTAAAACTATGGAAGAGTTAGTAGAAGAGCTTGCTGATGGATTTGATAAGTTGAAAGCCTATTATGAGAAAGCTAATAAAAACTAAAAAATCTCCAGGTTCTTTCTGGAGATTTTCCTTGTTATTTTGGTGCAATTACTTCAGCACCGCCCATATAAGGACGAAGAACTTCAGGGATAGTTACTGAACCATCTTCGTTTTGGTAGTTTTCAAGGATAGCAGCTACTGTACGTCCAACAGCAAGTCCTGAACCATTAAGAGTGTGAAGAAGTTTTACTTTACCATCAGCTTCGTCACGATAGCGGATTTGTGCACGACGGGCTTGGAAATCTTCTGTGTTTGAACATGAAGAAATTTCGCGGTAAGTGTTTTGTGCTGGAATCCAAACTTCCAAGTCGTAGGTTTTAGCAGCTGAGAATCCCATATCGCCAGTACATAAAGTGATGACACGGTATGGTAAGTTAAGTTTTTGAAGGATATTTTCAGCGTTAACTACCATTTTTTCCAATTCATCGTATGAGCTTTCTGGTTTTGAGAATTTGACCATTTCAACCTTGTGGAATTGGTGAAGACGGATCAATCCACGTGTATCACGACCAGCTGAACCAGCTTCTGAACGGAATGAAGGGCTCATGGCTGTGAAGTAGATTGGCAATTCTTTACCATCAAGAATTTCACCGCGGTAGTAGTTTGTCAAAGGAACTTCAGCGGTTGGGATAAGGACATAGTCAGTACCGTCAAGCTCGAAAGTATCTTCCTTGAATTTTGGATATTGACCAGTACCGAACATTGAGTCGTGGTTAACCATGTAAGGTGTGATCATTTCAGTGTAGCCTTCTTTAGCGTGCTCATCCAACATAAAGTTGTAAATCGCACGTTCCAATTTTGCTCCAAGTCCTTTGTAGAAAAGGAAGCGAGAACCAGTGACTTTAGCACCACGTTCCCAATCTAGGATACCAAGGTCTTCCCCAAGATCCCAGTGAGCTTTAACTTCAAAATCAAAGTCACGAGGTGTTCCCCAACGGCGAACTTCTACGTTTTCGTCTTCGTCAGCACCTACTGGAACAGAGTCGTTTGGTGTATTTGGAAGTGTCACAACGATGGCATTAAGCTTTTCATCGATAGCAGCAAGTTCGGCATCAATTTCCTTAATTTCTGCAGAAACTTTTTGCATGGCTGCAATTTGTTCTGAAGCATCTTCTTTGTTACGTTTAGCTTGAGCGATACCATCTGAAGCGATATTACGTTGAGCTTTGAGTTCTTCAGATTTGATAAGAAGCTCACGGCGTTTAACATCAAGCTCTTTAAGTTCATTTAAAGTTTCAGCAGCAACCCCACGTGTAGCCAATTTTTCGGCAAGGGCATCGAAGTCGTTACGAATACGTTTTACATCTAACATAAGTTCCTCCAAAAAGTAAAACACTCCAGTGAAAGTGTTGGAGTGACATGAGCCACGGTTCCATCCAACTTCACAGGAGTGCACTTGTTTATGTTTTTAATTATTAGAAACGGTAGAATTTCGTAGGTTAACCCTACCTGCTCGCAGCAACCGCAGGCTTTCTGAAAGGATCTAGCTAGTACTTATCCGTCTGTTATATTATACAAAAATTATGATTTTTTGGCAAATAAACCTTTGAGTCGAGTGCCGATAGTTTGAATGAGAGTTGGTAACTTGACGACTTTTTCATTACCAAGATGTTCCCTAGCAATCTTTAGAATCTTTCCAGAATCTTTAGAAGCAAAGAGGAATTTGCTCTTGTCTGTCAAAACCTCAAAGTGGCGACTAATTCTTTTTCCGGAGACATTCGCACCGATTTGAGTGATGCTTGTCCATGGGATTTGAATGTATTGCTCGACATTGACATCTGGGTAGAATTCAAGAGCCACATCTCCTATTAGAAACTTACCGACTTTACCTCCGATAGCCATGTAGGAAACGCCTGTTGTATGCAGTTCAACTGTTTTGTTTAATGATTGTGCCATATCTATCTCGCTTTTCGATTGTAGTACTTTTATTATAGCATAAGAAAAGAGTTCAGCTTGGCTAAACTCTTACCCTTTTTATTACATAATTTTGAAGAAGCTTGCAATGATACCAACTACAAAGAGTCCAATAATGATTGTGATTGGTGAAACTTTCTTCTTAAGCAACCACATACATGCAAAAGTAAGGAGAAGTCCCATCAAACCTGGAATCAATGAATCCAATTGTTTTTGAAGGGTATCAACTTGAATCTTATCGAAGCTAAGTTTGTCATTAACTTGGCCGAGGATAGTCTTAAGTTGGTCACCATTGACATTGCCTTTAGGCCATTCGATATAGGCACCTTTAGACAAAACTTTACCTGGGAGGTTTACAGTGAAGACGATAGATACCCAACGTTCAACAAGGACAGCCAAGATGAACATACCAAGGATTGATGCCCCTTTAGTAATATCTTTCAAGATACCACCAGACATGTCTTTAGTGATTTCTGAACCTGCTTTGTAACCAAGTTCTTGAGTGTACCACAAGAAGGCCATACGGATAAGGTTCCAACCGATGAAGAAGATAAGTGGACCAGCGATGTTACCAGCTTGTGCCAATGATGCACCAAGGGCACCAAGGATAGGACGAACTGTGAACCAGAAAACAGGGTCACCGATACCGGCAAGAGGTCCCATCATACCGATTTTAACCCCTTGGATAGCAGCATCTTCGATGTCAGTACCGTTAGCTTTTTCTTCTTCAAGAGCCAAGGTAACACCCATGATAGGAGCAGCTACGTAAGGGTGGGTATTGAAGAATTCCAAGTGACGTTTAAGAGCTGCGGCTTGGTCTTCTTTGTTAGTGTAGAGTTTTTTGATAGCAGGAATGAGTGAGTAAGCCCAACCCAAGTTTTGCATACGTTCATAGTTCCATGAACCTTGCAAGAATTGTGAGCGCCACCAAACCTTTTTACGATCCGCTTGAGATAATTGAATTTTTTCAGCCATGAGAGCACCCCTTCCTAGTAGTCTTCCAAGATATCGCCGATTGGGTCGCCTGAACCAGTTGAAGTTCCGCCACCATTTCCGCCACCTTGTTTAGAAAGGTTGAGGTAGATGAAGGCAATAGCGACACCGATAGCACCAAGAGCGATAAGTGTCAATTGGCTAATAGCAGCAAAAGCAAAACCGATGGCGAAGAATGGCCAAACTTCACGAGTTGCCATCATGTTGATAACCATGGCGTAACCAACGGCTACGACCATACCACCACCGACAACCATACCGTGGTTGAGCCAGTCAGGCATCAATCCAAGAGCATGTTGAACAGATTCTGCTGGGATAGCAAGAAGAAGGGCAGCTGGCACAGCGATACGCAAACCTTGAAGAAGGAGGGCGAGGTAGTGTGCACGTTCAACACCAGCGATGTTTCCGCTTTCTGCTGCTTTATCTGCAGCGTGAACAAGGGCAACAGATGCTGTACGAACAAGCATAGTTAGGAAGAGACCGGCAACCGCAAGTGGGATAGCTGTTGCAGTCGCAACACCGATACCTTCAGTTGTGAAGTTACCACCTTTAACCAAAATAATGGCAGCAGCAACAGAGGCAAGGGCAGCGTCAGGAGCGACAGCGGCACCGATATTAGCCCAAGCAAGGGCAATCATTTGAAGAGAACCACCAAGCATGATACCTGCAGTGAGGTTACCTGTAGCAGCACCGATGAGGGTACATGCAACAAGTGGTTGGTGGAATTGGAATTGGTCAAGGATACCTTCAAGACCAGCAAGGAAGGCAACAACTACGACCAAAATTGCAGAAATAATTGACATATCTGACATGGTAATAATTCCTTTTCTATTGAGTTGTGATTAGCTGAGATGATCAACTAATTTATCCGAATGAAGGTTATTGAACGTTAGCTTTTTTGATAAGGTCGAACAAATCTTTCTTAGAATCATTTGGTACCTTACGGACGTCGAATTCAACGCCAAGGTCACGCAATTTTTCGAAGCAAGCAACATCGTCTTTGTCCATAGACAAAACGTTGTTAACCATTGTTTTACCAGTTGAGTGAGCCATAGAACCAACGTTAAGTTCTTTGATTGGCACGCCACCTTCGATAGCACGAAGTGCGTCTTGAACAGTTTCGAACAAGATAAGCGCGTGTGTGTTACCAAAGCGAGGGTCCTTAGAAGCATCAATCAATTTTTGAATTGGAACAACGTTTGCTTTAACCCCATTTGGTGCTGCTTGTTTGATCAATTCTTTACGAAGCTCATCTTTAGCAACGTCATCTGAAGCAACAATGATACGGTCTGCTTTAGAAGCAGGTGTCCAGTTAGTTGCTACCTGACCATGCAAGAGACGTGTGTCCAAACGTGCCAAGTTAATCTTGAGTTTACCATCTCCGATAACTGTCCCTTCTGGGATAGCTCCTTGAGGTGCAGCAGCTTCTACAGGAGCTGCTGTTGTTTCCTCAGCTGGATTAAGTTCCTCTGGAAGTGCCTTGATACCACCCTTAGCTTCCTTGATGATATTAGCAGCAACTTGCTCTGCAGTAGCGTTAGCATCCATCATACGTTCAGTGTATGCTTGGATTAGCATTGGCAAGTTAAGTCCTGTGATGATAGCAATCTTGCGATCTGGATTTTCTCCAGCAATTCGGCTAGCTTGGTTAAATGGTGAACCAGACCAAAGGTCAGCCAAAACAAGAATTTCATCATCAGCATCGAATTGTGCAATGGCGTCGTTGAAGTGAGCGTACAAGTCATCAGGACCTTCACTTGGCATGAAAGTTACGACTTGAACTTTCTCTTGGTCTCCAAAAATCATAGAGCCTGATTGGTGGATCCCTTCAGCGAACTTACCATGGCTGGCAATAATAATACCGATACCCATTCGTGTTCTCCTCCTTATAAATTATTATTTCCTAGGCTTAAAAAGACTATCTCCGATTTTTTTCAAGACGCTAAAAAAAGCGTCTCTCAATCTTTTTAAACATAAGAAATCAAGAACAATTATATTGTAAAACGCTTTCACGTAAATGTCAATAGCTAGTGAGATAAAATTTCAAAAGAAGTCAATTTCTTTCAAAAATGAGCAAAATATTATAAAAAGATTGCCCAACTATTAGATTGGACAATCTTTTTATAATATTCGGAGATTATTTCTTCTTGACAATGAGTCGGAAAAGATTCTTAAAGCCTTGTTTGAGAACAACGATGAAGCTAGGTGCTTTTCTTAAACTTTCTCGAGGAATTCTTTTTTGAATTTCTTTCAAAGTTATTCGGCTTTTTCGACTGGCAAAACGGAAACGTCCATTTTGCTTAGTACGGATTTCAAAGCGTGGGATGAATTTACCACCGAAGTAGACATCGGCAATCACATAAGTGATTTCATCCCAAGGAATTTGAACGTAGTCTTGTAACTTCGTATCATTGTAAAATTCGAAAGCCTTATCTCCGACCATGATATTTCCGTAAATAGGCCCTTCACGAAACCAAGTTCCCTTAGTTGTGTGAGCCATTTCGGTATTGAGCGATTTAACCATACCTTGCTCCGATTAGAGTACACCAATAATGTGGAGCACAATAGCTAGAACAAAGATACCCAAAATGATAACGATTGGAGAAACTTTTCTCTTAAGAAGGTACATACAGAGGAAAGTCAAACCAAGGGCAGCAAGACCAGGAATCAATTGGTTCAAGTTATCTTGCAAGGTTGTTACCTTGTTGGCTTCGAGTGATTTACCAGCAGCTTGTTCTAGGAAGGCTGCTTTAACACCGGCAATACCTTTTGGAAGTTTATCCCAATCGATATAAGCACCTTCTTGTTGTTTAACAACAGAGACAACTGGTGTGAAGGTAATGCTTACCCAACGTTGGATAAGAGAACCGATAACGAACATCCCCATCATTGATGCGCCACGAGTTACTTGTTGGAGAAGGTTACCTGACAAGTCGTCTGTAATCGCAGTACCAGCACGGTAACCAAATTCTTGAGTATACCATTTAACAGCGGCAACCATAACGTTCCAGAGAACGAAGAAGACGATTGGGCCTAGGACGTTACCTGAAACAGCCAAACCTGCTCCTAGTGAAAGGAAGATTGGACGAAGGGTAAACCAGAAGAGAGGGTCACCGGCACCTGCAAGAGGTCCCATCATACCGACCTTAACCCCTGAGATAGCCGCATCATCGATCTCAGCACCGTTGGCACGTTCTTCTTCCAAGGCAAGCGTAACCCCAAAGATTGGGTTGGCCATGAAAGGTTGTGTATTGAAGAATTCCAAGTGACGCTTAAGCGCAGCAGCACGGTCTTCTTTAGTTTGATAAAGTTTTTTGATTGCAGGAATAAGGGTGTAAGCCACACCACCATTTTGCATACGTTCATAGTTGAATGAAGCTAAAAGGAAGTATGAGCGCAAGAAAGCTTTGAAACGATCTGCTTTTGTTAATTTAATTTTTGAATCAGCCATTTTCTTTCCTCCTAATTAAAAGTCTTCCAGAATTTCACCGAGGGGATCACCTGATCCTCCATCATTTGAAGAACCATTTGAACCACTAGCTTCAAGCGCAAGGTACATAACGGCAAGACAGAGGCCGATGATACCCAAGCTAATCAAGGTCAACTCTTTGAGGGCAGCCAAAGCAAAACCAAGGAAGAAGAATGGCCAAACTTCACGACTAGACATCATGTTGATAACCATGGCATAACCAACGGCTACAACCATACCACCACCGATTGTCATACCTGATTTTAACCATTCAGGCATAGCTTCAAGACCAGATTGTACGAGGTGAGCAGGAATCAAGAGCAAGAGGAGGGCAGGGATAGCAACACGGAGACCTTGGAGGGCCATACCGATAAAGTGCCATCTTTCAACACCAGCGATATCAGCAGCTTCTGCACGGCTATCCATAATATGAGCGATGAAGACAGTTGCTGTACGGACAACCATTGTCAAGGCAAGACCGGCAACAGCCAAAGGCACCGCAAGGGCGATGGCAGGACCAATCCCTTTAGTTCCTTGACCACCCAAGATAAGGATGATTGTAGAAGCTACAGCGGCAAGTGAGGCATCTGGTGCCATGGCAGCACCAACGTTAGCCCATCCCATAGTGATCAACTGTAAGCTACCACCCAACATTACGCCGAGTTCGAGATGACCAGTAACAAGACCGATAAGGGAACAAGCCACAACTGGTTGGTATGTTTCGATTTGGTCGTTAACTGAGCTACAACCGATGATGAAAGCAACAATTACGACTAAAATAATTTGTACTAAACTCATTTATGCATCCTCCAAAATTATTTCTTCTCTGCTAATTTAGTTTCAGCTGACTTAATCAAGGCATCAACGTTTGCTGGGCTATCACTTGGTACCCCACGAACGTCAAATTTGACACCCAATGATTGCAACTCTTTGATAGCATCCACATCTGTTTGGTCAAATGAAAGAGCTTTAGTAACGTTGACTTTTCCTTCTTTATAAGCTGAAGAACCAAGGTTGATTTCTTTAACATCAACACCTGCTTTAACAGCAGCAAGAGCATCTTCAACAGATTCAAAGAGAAGCATAGCACGTGTATCTCCAAAACGTGGGTCATTGTTTGCTTTAACCATGTTTTTAATTGGGATAACGTGAACTTGAACACCAGATGGAGCGGCTTGTTTAATCATGTTTGTACGAAGTTTATCATGACAAACAGTGTCTGAAACAACGATGATACGGTCTGGGTGAGTTGAGTGAGTCCAACCAGTCGCAACCTGACCGTGGAGGAGACGTGTGTCAACACGAGCCAAAACGTATTTGATTTTTCCATCACCAAGTACTGTTCCTTCAGGAATGGTACCCTTAGGAATAGAAGGTTTAGCGTCTGCTGGTTTAGTGTCTTCTTCAGGAATAAGGCCTTCTGGAAGGACTTTAACGCCTTCTTTTGTTTCCTTATAAATGTTAGCGACAATCTCTTCAACCCCAGCATCAGGAGCTACCATACGTTCCGTATATGCTTGGATAAGCATTGGTAAGTTGAGTCCTGTCACGATAACCATCTTGCGATCAGGATTTTCTTCCTTAATTCGGCTTGCCTGGTTAAATGGTGATCCAGACCAAAGGTCTGCAAGGACTAGAATTTCGTCGTCAGCGTCAAATTGAGCAATGGCATCTTTGAAGTGAGCGTACAAGTCGTCAGGACCTTCATTTGGCATGAAAGTAACCACTTGAACTTTCTCTTGTTCACCAAAAATCATAGAACCTGATTGGTGAATACCTTCAGCGAATTTACCATGGCTAGCAATAATAATACCGATACCCATTAGTGTTCTTCCTCCTTTTATATATTGTTTCTTAGGAATAGAAAAATGATTATTGGTATTAGCATTCATGACATGAAAATGACAACAATATTTTTTTAGTCCCTCGAAAATTAGAACACTCTAATTATAGGACGTTACCATGAATTTGTCAATGGTTTTCGTAACAAAAGTGTCATATAATTGAAAAAAACATCAAATTATTGCAAATATACTTTTTTTTCAGACAATAAGTGTTAAGTATAGTTTTAAGCTATATCTAACTAGGGGAAATAGGATTAAGAAAAAATGAGATAAAAGCTTGTAATAGCTGGTGTTGGCTGCTATAATTTCTTCAATTAACTATTTAAGGTTAAATCTATAAGAAAAGAGGGCCTCCTTATGTCAGATTTACTAAGTATTTATAATGAATTGCAATCTAAGAAATGGGTTGACTTGACCCACAAAATTAATGAGGAAAGTCCACATTTCCCAGCCCTTCCTGCTTTGAAACAAGAAGACCTTTTCACATTAAAAGATGGTTTCCATGTTCAAAAATTTACAGTAGTTGGTCAATACGGAACGCATATTGATGCACCGATTCACTTTGTAGAAGGTGGTCGTTGGTTGGATGAGATTGCTCTCAAAGATCTTCTTTTACCACTCTATGTTATCGACAAGTCTAAAGAAGTTGCTGCCAATCCAAACTTTATTTTGAGCAAACAAGATATCTTAGACTTTGAAGCAGAATATGGACAAATTACTGAAGGGGCCTTTGTCGCTTTTCGTAGTGATTGGTCGAAGCGTTGGCCAGATCAAGATGCTATGCGCAACCTTGATGAAAATGGGGTTCAACAGAGTCCAGGGTGGAGCCGTGAAGCTCTAGAATTCTTGATTTATGAACGTAAGGTTAAGGCTGTCGGTCACGAGACTTTTGATACAGATGCTGGCATTCCAGCAGCAGAACATGGTTTGGTAAACGAATACTACCTCTTGGAACAAAACATTTATCAGGTAGAAGTTTTGAATCAATTGGATCAAGTTCCAGCCGTTGGTGCTTTGATTTCGATTGCATTTCCTCACTGGGACAAGGCGACAGGCTCCCCAGTGCGTGCAGTGGCTATTTTACCTTAATCAGAAGAAAAAACACCGAAGAAATTTTCGGTGTCTTTTGTTATTTATAAGAAGAGTTCCTGGAGTTTGCGAGCAACGCCATCCTCTTCATTAGTCCACTCAATTTGTTCGTTAGCGTGGGGGAGAAGAACAGAGCTAGCATTCTTCATGGCATAACCAGTTTTAGCAAGTTCCAACATCTCTGTGTCGTTGTGTTCGTCTCCAAAAGCAATCAGATCATCCGTTGATTTGCGCATGGCCTTAAGTAAGTAGTTTAGGGCGTAGGCCTTGTTTATGCCTTTAGGCGAAAATTCCAAGATATTAAGCGGGCCACCCCAAGAATCAACTTCAATTTCTTCCTTGAAGTCCTTCTTGATGTCATCGGCAAGTTGGTACTTATCCTCATGACGAGTTTGCATAAGGAGAGCGTTAGGGTTGCGCGTGATTTTAGTTGGTTCCAAACGCATAGCCTCAATAATTTTATCAACACCAAAGAGTTGTGGTTGAATACGCTCTGGGTGATTCATAGTGATATAGAAGTGTTTTCGATATTCACTAGCCAGAAAATCCATCTCTAATTCATCATGGCGTTGTAAGAGGCTAATCAGATATTTCTTATCTAATTTAACCGAATGCTCATAAGCCCAGTCTTGGTCTGGAAGATTGGTCAAGGAGCCATTAAAGGTGATGAGTGGTGTTTCTAACCCTAGTGTTTTGTAATGGTCAATAGCCATACGATAAGGACGACCTGTAGCAATAACGACTTGGTGTCCTTTGTTTTGTACGTCTTTAATCGTTTTTTGTGTAAATTCTGAAATAGTTCCATCTGGGCGCAAGAGCGTTCCATCAAGATCTAGTGCAATCAATTTTTTTGTCATGTTCCTATTATAGCAAAAATATGTCCTTTGTTGGTGATTAAGAAAGAGCTTTCTAAGAACGTTCGGTTTTTCATAAGAAAAGTCTCAGGAAATAAACCTTGCGCCGTCAAATAATTTCATGTAGAATAGTAACGTTGCATTCTACGTGAGAATGTTCCGAAATTATTCGGATTTTGACAATAATTTTTTATTAAGGAGTCTAAACTTTCATGGAAAAGTTTTTCAAATTGAAAGAACATGGTACTGACGTCCGTACAGAAGTGACTGCCGGATTGACAACTTTCTTTGCCATGTCTTACATCCTCTTTGTTAACCCAGCGATGTTGGCTCAAACAGGGATGCCTGCACAAGGTGTGTTCTTAGCAACAATTATTGGTGCGGTTGCAGGGACATTGATGATGGCCTTTTATGCCAACCTACCATACGCTCAAGCGCCTGGTATGGGACTTAATGCCTTCTTCACCTATACAGTGGTCTTTTCTTTGGGGTACACTTGGCAAGAGGCCTTAGCGATGGTCTTTCTATGTGGTGTTATTTCATTGATTATCACAGTAACTAAAGTACGTAAGATGATTATTGAGTCTATTCCAACAGCCCTTAAATCTGCGATTTCAGCAGGTATAGGTGTTTTCCTTGCCTATGTGGGGATTAAAAATGCTGGTTTCTTGAAATTCTCAATTAATCCTCATACCTACACTGTAGCAGGTAAAGGTGCTGATATGGCCAAGGCTTCAATTACAGCTTCATCATCAGCTACACCAGGTTTGGTTGCCTTCAATAACCCAACTGTTATTGTCGGTTTGATTGGTCTTGCGATTGCGATTTTCTTTATCGTTAAAGGTATTCGTGGTGGTGTTCTGCTTTCAATCCTCGTAACGACTATCATTGCTATTTTTGCTGGTGTCGTTGATCTTGGAAGCATCGACTGGCACGCAGCTAGCTTGACATCATCTATCAAAGACCTTGGTCAGGTCTTTGGTGCAGCGCTTGGATCTAAGGGATTGGGTTCACTCTTTGCAGACGTTTCTCGTTTGCCTGGTGTCTTTATGGCTATTCTCGCCTTTTCGTTGACTGATATCTTCGATACTATCGGTACCTTAATCGGTACTGGTGAAAAGGTTGGTATCATTGCTTCAACAGGTGATAACAACGAATCAAAAGCTCTTGACCGTGCCCTTTACTCTGACCTTGTTGGTACAAGTATTGGTGCCATTGCAGGGACTTCAAACGTTACAACTTACGTTGAATCTGCAGCTGGTATTGGTGCTGGTGGACGTACTGGTTTGACAGCTCTTGTGGTTGCTGTGCTCTTTGCCATTTCTAGTTTCTTTAGTCCAGTGGTATCAATCGTTCCAAATGCAGCAACAGCGCCTATTCTTATTATTGTAGGTGTTATGATGCTCTCTAACCTTAAGAGTGTGGATTGGGAAGACTTATCTGAAGCTATTCCTGCTTTCTTCACTTCTATTTTTATGGGATTCTCATATAGCATTACCTATGGTATCGCAGCTGGGTTCCTTACTTATACTTTGGTCAAAATTGTCAAAGGTCAAGCTAAGGATGTCCACTTTATTATGTGGATTTTGGATATCTTGTTTATCCTTAACTTCATCAGTATGGCTGTGTTCTAAAGCTTGAAAGTTAAAAGTCTGTATATTTGTCAGGCTTTTTCTTTTGCGATTTTATCTGGGGAATGTGAGAGAGTTTTTTTGATTAACTTTCAAATCTATAGTAAGTTTTACAAAACGATTTCTAATCTATGAGTGATTGATGTGGTTAAAATAAATTGAAGATTAAAATATATATCTTAACTTCTTACTTAAATGATTCAATATTTATAAGTTTCTACTGTATTTTTACAGTGGATTCTAGTCCATATTTTTATTTTTTGATATAATGAAAACATGATTTACAGTCAAAATGAAGAAGAATTGATTAGTATCGGCCAAAAGCTAGGTCGACTGCTCGATTCTGGAGATATAATTGTTCTCTCAGGGGATCTGGGAGCTGGCAAAACGACCTTGACTAAGGGAATTGCCAAAGGTTTGGATATTTCACAGATGATAAAGAGTCCAACGTATACTATTGTAAGGGAGTATGAGGGGCGACTGCCACTCTATCATTTAGATGTCTACCGCATTGGTGATGATCCAGATTCTATTGATTTAGATGATTTTCTGTATGGTGAAGGTGTGACAATCATCGAGTGGGGTGAGCTCCTAGATGAGAGTCTGTTAGGGGATTATCTCCTAATTTCGATATCTCATCATGGAGATGGACGTCAGTTGCTTTTTGAATCTTTCGGTCCTAGAAGTAAGGAGATTCAGGAGGAAATGATAAATGGCTGAGCAAGAATTAGTCATTGAGGAAGCTCAAAGAGAGGATGCTGCCTCTCTAGCTCGTTTACTAGAGACTGTAGCCTTGGAATCGGATTTTCTAGCACAAGATGATAGAAGTTCTATACTGAGTGCTGAACAGTTAGCCACTTATATTGAAAGTCATCAGCATAGGCTTAATGAGATTTGTTTGGTGGCAAAATTGGGTCATGAGGTCATTGGTGTTTGTAATGTTACCTCTGATCAAGATACTAAGACCAGTCATATTGGCGACGTATTTATTGCGGTTTCTAAACCCTACTGGGGGAATGGTGTTGGCCAGTTTCTTATGGAAACAATGATTGACTGGGCAGATCATACACCAACTATCCGCCGCTTAGAGTTGACGGTTCAAGCACGTAATGAACGGGCAGTTCATCTTTATCAAAAATTTGGATTTGACATTGAAGGCACTAAGAAACGTGGTGCAAGAACTAAAAATGGAGAATTTCTAGATGTTTACCTTATGGCTAAACTCATAGATTAGGAAAAAACATGAAACTTGGACGAAAAATTTTATTGATGTTGTTGGCGATTTTTGCAACGACAGTAGTAGCTGCTGGTATTTACCTAACGACAACTTATAATTACGCCACAGGCGAATTGTCAAAAACGTTTAGGGCTTCTAAAGCAACTTCAGGGAATAGTAAGGCTATTCAACAGACTAAGCCTATAACTATTCTCTTGATGGGAGTAGATACAGGATCCAAAGAACGTAAGGAAACCTGGGAAGGAAACTCTGATACCATGATTTTGGTAACAGTGAACCCTAAGACTAAGAAAACAACCATGACCAGTTTGGAACGTGACCTTTTGACAGATATTGAGGGGTCGGGTGAAGCAAAACTAAATTCAGCATATGCTGAGGGTGGTGCTGACTTGGCTATTTCAACCATTCAAAAGGTTTTGGATATTGATATTGACTATTATGCACTGATTAATATGCAGGGTATGATTGATTTGGTAGATGCTGTTGGTGGTATTGAGGTAACGAATCATTTTGATTTTCCAATTTCGATTGCAGAAAATGAACCTGAATTTCAGGCAAAAGTTGAGCCCGGAACCCATAAAATCAATGGTGAGCAAGCTTTAGTCTATTCACGTATGCGTTACGATGACCCTGATGGTGACTATGGTCGCCAAAAACGTCAACGTGAGGTTATTCAAAAAGTTGTAGCTAAGCTCTTGAAGATGGACTCTATTGGTTCTTACAAGAAAATTTTGTCGGCTGTAAGTTCAAATGTTCAAACTAGCATTGACCTTGGTGATACCAATACTCTGCGTAGCTTGATGGGTTATAGTGATGCACTTAAAAATATTAAATCATACCAATTGGCCGGTTCGGATGCCATGATTAATGGAGGAAGCTATCAAGTAGCCTCCACTGAGGATATTCTAAAGGTGCAGAACCGTATTAAGAAGGAAGTTGGTAAGAAGAAAGTCTCTGAATCTAATCTTAAGACTAGTTTGGTTCTCTATGGTTCTGGTAGCTCTAACTATGGCTCAGATGATTTCGTTAATTCTAAAGGAAGTGCGGCTTCGAGTGAGGCATCTTCAAATTATGAGGGCGGGACATCTGAGGCAGCTGGTGGTGGGTCAGTAAGTACCTACAATGGAGGTACTACCTATAGCAATAACTATAGTGAAAACACAGGTAATTATGTTCAGGAACAAGGTACGACAACCCCTACATACAATAATAATGGATCGGGTGTGACTACTTATAGTACGGTTCCAGCGGCGCAATAAATAAGGTTGGGTAATTCCCAACCTTTTTTCTTTGAAATGATAGCAATATGGTTATTCCTTGCAATGGCTTTTGAGCTATGCTATAATATAGGAAAATAACGAAAGAGAGGCGGAGTAGAAACTTCGTCTCTTGTGTGTGTAAGGAGGTCATAATGTCGCAAAAAATTATTGATCTCGTGACGGCAGTCGTAGCTCCAGCTATTCCTGAGCCATATGAACTAGTCGATATCGAGTACGAAAAGCTTGGCGGTGACTATGTCTTGTCAGTTTTGATTGATAAGCCAGGAGGTATTACTGTAGAAGATACTGCAGACTTGACTGAAATTCTCAGTCCCCTCTTGGATACTATTCAGCCTGATCCTTTCCCGGATCAATACATGCTGGAAGTTTCTAGTCCAGGGTTAGAGCGTCCCTTAAAAACCAAAGAAGCTTTGACAAATGCTGTTGGTCAATATATCAATGTTAGTCTTTACAAGGCTATTGATAAGATCAAGATTTTCCAAGGTGACTTGGTGGCCTTTGATGGGGAAACCCTAACAATTGATTACCTTGATAAGACTCGCCATAAAACTGTTGAGATTCCCTATCAAACAGTTGCTAAAGCTCGTTTGGCAGTCAAACTCTAAAACTCTTAGTGTAAATAAAGAAAGGATGCCAGTTTTAGCCTTTAGAGGCTAAAACAACAAAGAATATGAGCAAAGAAATGCTAGAAGCCTTCCGTGTCTTGGAAGAAGAAAAACACATTAACAAGGAAGACATCATTGATGCCGTGGTTGAATCGCTTAAGTCAGCCTACAAGCGTCGTTATGGTCAGTCAGAATCAGCTGTAGTTGAATTTAATGAAAAAACAGGTGATTTTCAAGTTTATACCGTTCGTGAAGTTGTAGACGAAGTCTTTGATAGTCGTTTGGAAATTAGCTTGAAAGATGCCCTTGCTATCAGCTCTGCTTACGAGCTTGGTGACAAGATTCGTTTTGAAGAGTCAGTCGATGAATTTGGCCGTGTTGCAGCGCAATCTGCCAAACAAACCATTATGGAAAAGATGCGCAAGCAGATGCGTGAAATCACTTATAATGATTATAAGCAACATGAAGGTGAAATCATGCAAGGAACAGTTGAACGCTTTGACCAACGTTTCATTTATGTGAATCTTGGAACGCTCGAAGCTCAATTGTCACGCCAAGACCAAATTCCTGGCGAAAGCTTTAAGTCACACGACGTCATCGATGTTTATGTTTATAAAGTTGAAAACAACCCTAAAGGTGTCAACGTCTTTGTAAGCCGTAGCCATCCAGAATTCATCAAACGTATCATGGAACAAGAAATTCCTGAAGTATTTGATGGAACTGTAGAAATCATGAGCGTGTCTCGTGAAGCTGGTGATCGTACCAAAGTTGCTGTTCGCAGTCACAACCCTAACGTTGATGCTATTGGTACTATCGTTGGTCGTGGTGGAAGCAACATCAAGAAAGTTGTCAGCCGTTTCCACCCAACACGTTTGGATGCTAAGACAGGAATTGAAGTTCCTGTTGAGGAAAATATTGACGTTATTCAATGGGTTGAAGATCCAGCTGAATTTATCTACAATGCTATTGCACCGGCTGAAGTTGACTATGTTCTCTTTGACGAAGATGATAGCAAACGTGCGACAGTAGTTGTACCAGATAACAAATTATCTCTTGCAATTGGTCGTCGTGGACAAAACGTTCGTTTGGCAGCTCATTTGACTGGTTACCGTATTGACATCAAGTCAGCTTCTGAATATGAAGCACTCGAAGCTGAAAAAGCTGAGGCTGCTACTGAGGAAGTTGTTGACGAGATTGTTGCAGAAGATGCTACACCTGTTGAAGTCACAACAGAAGAAGTAACTGAAACAACAGAAGCAGAATAAGAAGAACATAGAGGTGTTTGATGGCTAAAACACGAAAAATACCTTTACGTAAATCAGTTGTCTCAGGAGAAATCATTGATAAACGTGATTTGCTCCGCATTGTAAAAACTAAAGATGGTGAGATTTTCATTGATCCAACAGGAAAGAAAAATGGCCGAGGTGCTTACATTAAACTAGATAATGAAGAAGCTCTCCAAGCTAAAAAGAAACGTGCTTTTAACCATAGTTTCTCCATGGATGTTCCTGAAAGTTTTTATGATGAACTCATTGCTTATGTGGATCACAAGGTCAAAAGAAGAGAGTTAGGTCTTGAATAACACAGAAAAATTGTCAAATATGTTGGGACTAGCACAAAGAGCAGGAAAGCTTATTTCTGGCGAAGAACTTGTCATCAAGGCAGTTCAATCAGGACAGGCGAGACTAGTTTTTCTTGCCAATGATGCTGGTAGTAACGTGACTAAAAAGACGACTGATAAATGTAACTACTATAATATAGAAGTCTCCACAGTGTTTAACGCACTGGAATTAAGCATGGCTATTGGTAAACCAAGAAAAACGGTTGCTGTAGTTGATGCTGGATTTTCAAAGAAAATGAGGACTCTTATGGACTAAAGAATAGGAGGACATCACGTGTCAAAGAAACGATTATATGAAATCGCAAAAGAGGTTGGTGTAGAAAGCAAGGTTGTTGTTGCGAAAGCTCAAGAACTTGGTCTTTCTGTGAAGAGCCATTCCTCATCAGTTGAAGAAGCTGATGCTAATCGTATCACTTCAAGTTTAAAAGGGGGAACAGCTAAGGCTGAAAGCAAGCCAGCTCCTAAAGCGACACCAACTCCTAAAGAGGAAAAGGTAGCGCCTAAGGTTGATAAGGTACCTGTTGCGAAATCAGCTCCAGCTAAAGAAACATCAAAGGCTGAAGTCAAAGAAGCCCCTGCGACTCCGAAAAAACCACAAAGCCGTAATTTTAAGGCAGAACGTGAAGCACGTGCCAAGGCAGAAGCAGAGCGTCGTCAAAACGGCGGAGGCCGTGACAACCGTAATCGTAACCGAAATCAACAAGGGAACGATCAAGGTAAACGTCAGAATAATGATCGTCGCAACCAAAACGGAAATGGTCAAGGCAACCGTAATAATGGGAACCGCGGTAACAATAGTAATCGTGACCGTAATTTCCAAGGTAAACAGCGCAATGATCAAGGTCGAAATAAACGTAACGATGTTGCCCGCAACAATCAGGCAGGTCCACGTATTGACTTTAAAGCGCGTGCAGCAGCCTTGAAAGCAGAGCAAAATGCAGAGTATTCACGTCAAAGTGAAACACGCTTCCGCGAAGAAAAAGCTGCAGAGCAACGCCGTGCGAAAGAGCAAGAAAAGGCAAGAAAAGAAAAACAACAGGCTGAAGTCGCTGCTCAAAAAGCAGTTGCTGAAGCTAAGCCAGCTCCTAAGCCAGCACCGGCTGCTCAACCAGCTCCAGCTGCGCAAGCACAAGATACACGTCGTAAAAAGGCACGTCCAGATAAATCACGTGATAATCGTCGCGAGAATGAAGATGGACCTAAGCAAACAAGAAATAATAAGTGGAATAATCAAAACCAAGTGAGAAATCAACGAAATAGTAACTGGAATAAAAACAAAAATAAAAAAGGTAAAAATAACCGTGGTAATTCAGCTCCAAAACCAGTAACAGAGCGTAAATTCCATGAATTGCCAAAAGAATTTGAATATACTGAAGGCATGACGGTTGCAGAAATCGCAAAACGTATTAAACGTGAGCCAGCTGAAATCGTTAAGAAACTCTTCATGATGGGTGTTATGGCAACTCAGAACCAATCTCTTGATGGGGATACTATTGAGTTGTTGATGGTTGACTACGGCATTGAGGCAACCAAGAAAGAAGAAGTCGATAATGCTGATATCGAACGTTTCTTTGTTGACGAAGATTACCTTAACAAAGATGCTATGGTAGAACGTGCACCAGTTGTTACTATCATGGGACACGTTGACCATGGTAAAACAACCCTTCTTGATACCCTTCGTAACTCACGTGTTGCGACTGGAGAAGCTGGTGGTATCACACAGCATATTGGTGCCTACCAAATTGAAGAGGGTGGTAAGAAAATTACCTTCCTTGATACTCCTGGACACGCGGCCTTTACATCCATGCGTGCCCGTGGTGCTTCTGTTACAGATATTACTATCTTGATTGTAGCTGCGGATGACGGTGTAATGCCACAAACTATTGAAGCCATCAACCACTCTAAGGCTGCGGGTGTTCCAATCATTGTTGCGATTAACAAGATTGATAAACCAGGCGCTAACCCAGAACGTGTTATCGGTGAATTGGCTGAGCATGGAGTCATTTCAACAGCATGGGGTGGCGATAGTGAATTCGTTGAAATCTCAGCTAAATTTGGACAAAACATTGAAGAATTACTTGAAACCGTTCTTCTTGTGGCTGAAGTGGAAGAGCTTAAAGCGGATCCAAGTGTTCGTGCTATCGGTACTGTTATCGAAGCTCGTTTGGACAAAGGTAAAGGTGCAGTTGCAACCCTCCTTGTTCAACAAGGTACCTTGCATGTTCAAGACCCAATCGTTGTTGGTAATACCTTCGGACGTGTCCGTGCTATGACCAATGATCTTGGCCGTCGTATTAAGACTGCTGCGCCTTCAACACCAGTTTCAATTACTGGTTTGAACGAAGCACCTATGGCGGGTGACCATTTTGCCGTTTATGAAGATGAAAAAGCAGCTCGCGCAGCTGGTGAAGAACGTGCCAAACGTGCCCTTATGAAACAACGTCAACAAACACATCGTGTTAGCCTTGATAACCTCTTTGACACCCTTAAAGCCGGTGAATTGAAGACTGTTAATGTTATCATCAAGGCCGATGTACAAGGTTCTGTTGAAGCCTTGGCAGCGTCACTTCTTAAGATTGATGTTGAGGGTGTTCGCGTTAATGTTGTTCACTCAGCAGTAGGTGCTATCAACGAATCTGATATTACTCTTGCGGAAGCTTCAGATGCCGTTGTCATCGGATTTAACGTTCGTCCTACACCACAAGCACGTCAACAAGCGGAAACTGATGAAGTTGAAATTCGTCTTCACAGCATCATCTACAAGGTTATCGAAGAAATCGAAGATGCCATGAAAGGGATGCTTGATCCTGAGTTTGAAGAAAAAGTCATGGGTGAAGCTATTATCCGTGAAACCTTCAAAGTTTCTAAAGTCGGAACAATCGGTGGGTTCATGGTTACTAGTGGTAAAATCACTCGTGATTCAAGTGCCCGTGTGATTCGTGATGGTGTCGTTATTTTTGATGGTAAATTGGCAAGCTTGAAACACTTTAAAGATGACGTTAAAGAAGTCGGAAACGCTCAAGAGGGTGGTTTGATGATTGAAAACTACAACGATATTAAAGTTGATGACGTTATCGAAGCTTACATTATGGAAGAAATTAAACGTTAATTTTGTTAGCTTTAAAAAGCTTACTTAGGAGATAAAGCTAGGTCATCTGGCCTGGCTTTTGTTCCATCATAATAAGAGAGAAAGGATAAGACTATGGGAAATTCATTTCGTGTAGACCGTGTTGGTATGGAAATCAAACGTGAGGTCAATGAAATTCTTCAAAAGAAAGTTCGTGATCCACGCGTACAAGATGTCACTATCACAGATGTACAAATGCTAGGTGATTTGTCAGCTGCTAAGATTTTTTACACTATTCATTCAACCTTGGCCTCAGATAACCAAAAAGCACAAACTGGTCTTGAAAAGGCTACTGGGACAATCAAGCGTGAACTTGGTAAAAAATTAACTATGTATAAGATTCCAGATTTGACCTTCATTAAGGATGAATCTATCGAATACGGTAATAAAATTGATGAGATGCTTCGTAATTTGGAGCGTAAAGACTAAGAAAAAATTCCTGTCAGTTATGGCAGGAATTTTGAGTTATAATAGAATAAAAAGGAGGACTTCGATGAAAGTAACGGTCTATTTGGGAGCTAATATGGGTGACAATCCTAGCTTTAAGAAAGCAACGATTGCCTTGGGTCAGTGGATTGCTAAAAATGGGCATACCCTAGTCTATGGTGGCAGTAAGATGGGACTTATGGGAGTTCTTGGTGATACTGTTTTGGAAAATGGGGGAGAGGCTCATGGAATTATGCCGCAATTCCTCAAAGATAGGGAGATAGCCTATGAGGGATTGACTTCAATGACCATAGTAGAAACCATGGCAGAACGAAAGACTGCTATGCTAGAGCAAGGAGACCTCTTTATCGCCCTTCCAGGAGGTCTAGGAACACTGGAAGAAATTTCTGAAGCTATTGCAGCTGCTCGCGTCGGTAAGCTAGACAAACCCTGTGTTTTCTTCAATCTCAATGGCTATTATGATGCTATGAAAACAATGTTGGATACCATGGTTACTCATGACTTTTTAGAGGCTGAAACAGCAGTAAAATTCCTCTTTACAGATGATTTTTCAGAAATTGAAACTTTCGTCCAGTCTTACACGCCTCCTCAATTGAGACGTTATCGCTAATTTTTATGATAGATCAGCTCTCTAAGTTTAAACGAGGAGAGTTTTTTTGATGAAAAGACGATAGTAATTAGTGTTTCTTATAAATTTCAGAAAATTAACTAAAAATCCCTTAACAAAAATGAATAATTTGTATATAATAGTGTTTGTAAATTTAATCGTTTACCAAATTTTCCTCATCATCTGTGAGTAATATCCGTACTATTTAATACCCCTCTTGGTCTGGAAAACTTTGCTAATCGTTAGACTAATTTAACGTTTAGCAGCAAATGTGGGATTTGGGATAGACGAAAGGGATGATAGTAATGTCTATTATGGTTAAAAGTGTTAATTTTGATGATTATCAAAAGACACAGACAAACTATAAGGATACTAATTTTTTACAGTCAGCTGAGATGGCTAAGCTTCAGTTAAGCCGTAATCATATCGGTGAAGTAGAGGCTCTGGTTTTTGAAAGGGATGGCCTGATAGTGGGGCAAACCATTATCGTTTATAGGAGGAGTTTTCGTATCTTTAGGAAAGCACTCTTATTGCATGGCCCCTTGCTAGATTACAATTCTATAACTGATTTGCCAGACCTTCTTGAGGTCTTGATACTCTATTTAAAAAAGAAAAATATTGCATCACTTTCTATTCATCCCTATCTTACCAATCTTATTAGGAATGAAGAACTTGAAATCCTTGAAGAAGATAAGGCTGATGAAGTCTCCAAGGTATTTGAAAAATTAGGTTTTGAGCAGTATTTAGATCCAGAACAGGCTCTAGTTGTTAATCAGATGTTTGTCAAGCCCATTGATACCTTTACTACTTCTGACGAGATGCTCGCAGCTTTCTCACCATCCTTGAAGCGAGATTAAAAAAAATTTACCGCTTTGAATGTCAAAGTTGAAGAGCTAAGTGATGATAATCTTGATCAGTTTTATGCCATCATAGTTCGGACAGCAGAGAGAAAAGGATTTTCAGTTCATCCATTAACCTATTTCCAAGATTTGAAGAGAAACTTTGGAAAATCTGCAAAGTTTATGTTAGCTTATTTGGATTGCCCAGCTTATTTGGCTTATCTTGATGAGAACATTAAATCTTTTGAAACTAAGATTCAGGCTTTAAAAGATGGTCCTCAGAAAAAACGAACCAAGGGTCAAATTGCGGATGCCCAAGATCAGCTTAGAAGCTACTATAAACGTTTAGAGCAATTTAAGACCTATCAAATCACTGGTGACAAATTACCTCTATCGGCTTATCTTTTTATGGATTATGGACCAGAAGTCGTCAGCTTTTACGGCGGGAATGATGAAGCCTACCTTAATTTTGGTGGGGCAGTTCTTCTTCATTGGGAAATGCTACAATATGCTATGCGTAAGGGTAAAGAGCGGTTTAATTTTTATGGGACAATCGAAACTGAAGCAGCTAGTACTGGAAAAGGGAACTTCCATTTCAAACGTCAATTTGGAGGGCAGTTAGAAACACTTGTTGGCTCTTTTGATAAGACCCTAAATCCTTTCTATGATATTTTTAAGAAAACACTAGGTAAAGACTAGTTTCTATATAGAAAAAGTCAATTGAGGTATTACAATTAGCCTCAATTGACTTTTTGTTGTTTACAAATATTTCTTAGCGACTTCAATATCACCAGCATAGTTATCACGTTTCCCATTTACGATTTGGAAAGCATCAGCACCTTTACCGGCAATAACCACAGCGTCTTTGGAGTCTGTAGTCTCAGACATTGCTGTTTTGATTGCTTCTTCTCGATCAACAATGATACGTACCTCACGGTTGATGTGACTGGCAATTTCTTGACAGATAGCAAGAGGATCCTCCTTGTTAGGATCGTCGGCTGTTAGGAAGACATCAACATCAGGGTAGGTATTGAGGACATGTCCGAAGTCTTTACGACGACTTTCACCTTTATTTCCAGGAGCCCCTAGAATTAGGCTAATATGGCCATCTTGATGGCTGGTTACGACTTGTAAGAGCTTATCTAGGCTATCTCCATTGTGAGCATAGTCCACAAAAACCTTGGCTCCTTTAGTTTGTGTAAGAACTTCCATACGCCCTGGAACAGAGGTCTGAGCAATCCCTTCTTTGATGTCTTGAAGGCTAGCTCCAAGACGTAGGCAGGCTAGACCTGCAGCCATAGCATTGTCCTGGTTAAAGTCACCGATAAGTTGGATATCATAGTCACCGGCTAATTTCCCACTTGCCTTAAAGCTAAAACCTGAGCCATGTTTAACAGCATTGTCGGAGTTTTTACCATAGAAGTCATGCTCTTTATCCGCAACTTCCTCAGCGACAAAAGCAAAGTGATCCATACCGCTATTGACGATAACAACTCGACTGTTTTCCAAGAGAAGACGCTTATGGTAGAAGTAGTCTTCAAAGGTTGGATGTTCAATAGGTCCAATATGGTCTGGGCTGATGTTAAGAAAGACACCTACATCAAAAGTCAGTCCATAGACACGCTTAGTCAGATAGGCTTGACTTGAGACTTCCATAATCAGATGGGTCATGCCATTATCAACAGCTTCAGCCATCATGCGGAAAAGGTCCAAACTCTCAGGTGTTGTTAGGGTAGACTTGAAGAAGTTTTTTCCGTCTAGTGTCGTGTTCATGGTTGAAAGCATAGCAGGTTTATGACTTTGCTTGAGAATATTGAAGGCAAAGTAGGCTGCTGTTGTTTTCCCTTTTGTCCCAGTAAAAGCCAGCAATTTTAGTTTGTCTTGGGGGTATTGGTAGAAGACCTGAGCAACGAGGCTCATAGCCTGCTTGATATCTGTTACGATAATGACAGGAATTCCCACTTGATAATCTTTTTCAGCCACATAGAAACTCAAGCCAGCTTTGACAGCATTCTCTAAAAATTCAAGCTTAAAGGCAGCCCCTTTGGCAAAAAAGAGGGAAGATGGTGTGACATCACGACTGTCGTAAGAAAGATGATCAAAAGTTACTCCAGTCCATGAATAGTAGTAGTTGTCTTGGTCAATAATATCTCTAAAATTACGGTCCTTTTTGAGAACCTCTAGAACTTGTTCAATAGTAATCATAGTTCCTATTTTAGCCTTAATGTTCTTGTTTTACAAGTCACAGCCAAAAGTTTATAATAAACTAGATTATATTTTATTCTTTAGAAAGAAAGTTATGACTGAAACTAAAACTGACACACAGCAGCAGCAGATGCTAAGAGGGACGGCGTGGATGACAGCATCCAATATTATCAGTCGTCTATTAGGGGCACTTTACATTATTCCTTGGTATGCTTGGATGGGCAAACATGGTGACCAAGCCAATGCCCTCTTTGGTCAGGGGTATAATATTTATGCCCTTTTCCTTTTGATTTCGACAGCAGGGATTCCAGTCGCAATTGCCAAACAGGTGTCTAAATACAACACTCTTGGAAAGATGGAGACGAGTTTCTTCTTACTCAAGCGTATCTTGTATTACATGATTGGTCTCGGACTGATCTTTGGCGTTTTCATGTACTTTGCTTCGCCGTGGATGTCTTACCTTTCTGGGGGAGACGAGGATCTGGTTCGCGTAATGCGTAGTCTTTCTTGGGCAGTTGTTATTTTCCCATCTATGTCTGTTTTACGAGGCTTTTTCCAAGGCTTTAACAACATGAAGCCTTATGCCTTAAGTCAGATTGCGGAGCAGATTATCCGTGTTATTTGGATGCTGTTGGCGACCTTCTTCATCATGAAAATTGGGACAGGCGATTATGTGACAGCAGTTGTCCAATCGACTTTTGCCGCTTTCATCGGTATGCTGGCTAGTTATGGGGTGCTTTTCTTCTACCTTTGGAAGGAAGGTAAGCTCAAGAGTCTTTTTGGTAAGCAGGCCGTTCATCCTGATATCAATCCAACTGCAATTGTTATTGAAACCTTTAAGGAAGCCATTCCTTTCATTATCACTGGGTCAGCGGTCCAACTTTTCCAGTTGATTGACCAATGGACCTTTATCCGTACTATGGAGAAGTTTACAAGCTATAGTAACAGTCAGCTTCAGGTTCTCTATGCTTACTTGTCTTCAAACCCAAGTAAGATTACTATGATTTTGATTGCCGTAGCTATTTCTATTGCTGGAGTTGGGATTCCCCTCTTGACAGAAAATATGGTTAAGAAGGATCTTAGGGGAGCGGCTAAACTGATTATCAATAATCTTCAGTTACTCTTGCTCTTTATTGTACCTGCCATTGCAGGATCAGTGATTCTGGCTAAACCACTCTACACAGTTTTTTATGGGGCACCAGATAGCCAGGCCCACTTGCTCTTTGTAGCCAGTCTAATTCAAGTTATTTTCTTGGCCTTGTATAGCGTTTTAGCACCTATGCTTCAGGCCATCTTTGAGACCCGTAAAGCTATCAATTATTTTGCGATTGGGGTTTTAGTTAAGGGAATCTTACAGTTACCATTGATTATTTTCCTAGGAGCTCTTGGACCAGTTATTTCAACAGCCATCGGCTTAGGTGTTCCAATTGCTCTGATGTATAATCGCCTCCACACTGTTACGCACTTTAGTCGTAAGACAGTGTTTAGAAAAGCCTTACTCATCTGTATCCTTACAGTGCTCATGGCTATTCCAGTTGCAGTCTTCTATGGGGTGTTCCAGTTTGTACTTTCACCAACAAGCCGTGTGGGCAGTGTGATTTACTTGATCATTGGAGGAGGCCTTGGAATTGGTGTCTATGGCGTTCTTGCTCTTGTAACTCGTATGGCTGATCAATTGCTTGGCACCCGAGCAGCTAGCCTACGTGCTAAATTACATATCAAATAAGATTTAAACCAAGTCGTGTGGCTTGGTTTTTTCTTTTCAACATTTTCTGAAAAAGGAGTATAATAGGGGTGAAAAAATGAAATCGTTTTAATGATTTAGAATCGAGGAAAGGACTATGACTGATTCTAGACAAGAAAATATAAAATTAGGGACCTATCCTCCTGGACAAGTTTACCAAGTCTTGCAGACAAGCCATCAAGGTTTGAGCTCACAAGAGGTTAAGGAGAGGCAGGCGACGTATGGCCCTAACCAATTGAAGGAAAGTAAGACGGAGCCTATTTGGCTGACCTTTTTCAGACATTTTACTAGTCTCATGGCTCTCTTATTGTGGGCTGGTGGCTTTATCGCTATGCTCTCTCATAGCTTGGAGTTGGGGATTGCAATTTGGTTGGTCAACATTATTAATGGTCTCTTTAGCTTTATTCAAGAATATAGAGCAAGTCAGGCTACGGCAGCTCTTAGCAAGCTTCTTCCATCCTATGCGCGAGTTCTTCGTGATGGTAAGGAGGACAAGATTCTAGCTCAAGACTTGGTGCCAGGTGACTTGGTTTTCATTGAAGAAGGAGACCGTATTTCTGCAGACGGACGCTTGGTCGCTGTGACAGATTTGCAGGTTAATCAATCGGCCCTCACTGGTGAGTCTAATCCCATTTATAAGTCAGATCAAGCAGATTTGACTCCCGATAAGACTGAGTTAGAATATGACAATATGGTATTTGCAGGGACGACAGTCTCTTCTGGTTCTGGACATTTTATAGTATCTGCTATCGGTATGAAAACTGAGTTCGGACAAATTGCAGACTTGACGCAAAACCTAGCTCAGGAAAAAAGTCCCCTTCAGAAAGAATTAGACCATTTGACTAAACAGATTTCAGTTATTGCGGTGTCTGTGGGTCTCTTCTTTATGGTGGCAGCGACTCTATTTGTCCATCAGCCTTTGTCTCAAGCCTTTATTTTTGCATTGGGGATGATTGTGGCCTTTATTCCAGAGGGACTTCTTCCCACAGTTACTCTCTCTCTAGCCATGGCAGTTCAACGTATGGCTAAGGATCATGCTTTGGTTAAGAAGTTGTCTTCGGTAGAGACGCTAGGAGCAACTTCTGTTATTTGTTCGGATAAAACAGGGACTTTGACGCAAAATGCTATGACGGTTAACCACCTGTGGACCTTGTCAGACAGTTATGGGGTAACTGGGCTAGGTTACGCACCGGAAGGGCAGATTGAGCAGGAAGGACAACCTGTTTCTCTTGAAGAAAATGAGCTCCTTAATCGTTTGGTCCGATTCTCACATTTGGCTAGTAATGCTCAAGTTGTAGCTCCTAGTGCTGATAATCCCAATTATACGATTTTAGGTGATCCGACGGAGGCTTGTCTTAATGTTCTCGCCGAAAAAGCAAGAATAAATTTAAATGACAATCATACTTGGGCCCCTCGAATCAAGGAAATTCCCTTTGATTCTGATCGTAAACGGATGACAACAGTGCATAAGCTTGAGTCAGGATTGGATGGTAGTTATCATATATCTATCACCAAAGGTGCTCCAAAAGAAGTGATGGAGCTTTGCTCAGATTACTATGATAATCAAGGGATGATTAAATCATTGACAGCTACTGAGCGTCAGGCTATCCTTGCGGCTAACGATAAGTTTGCCCGTGATGGTCTACGTGTTTTAGCTGTGGCCTATAGACCTTTAGATAGCGAGCATATTGGAGAAGACAAGTGGGACATGCAGACCTTGGAGAACAATATGGTCTTTCTAGGCTTGGTTGCCATGAGTGATCCGCCACGTCAGGGTGTGCGTGAAGCCATTGAAAAATGCCATAGAGCTAGTATTCGTATTATCATGGTGACAGGTGATTATGGCTTGACAGCTCTTAGCATTGCTAGGAAAATCGGAATTGTACAAGGGGACGATGCGCGTGTTGTTTCAGGCCTTGAACTGGCAGATATGGATGACAATCAGCTCAAAGAAGCTCTTAAAGGCGAAATCGTTTTTGCTCGTGTAGCACCTGAACAAAAATACCGTGTGGTCAATGCGCTTCAAGAACTTGGCGAAGTTGTCGCTGTTACTGGTGATGGTGTTAATGATGCCCCTGCCCTTAAAAAAGCTGATATCGGTGTAGCTATGGGGCTATCAGGAACTGATGTTGCCAAGGAATCTGCAGATATGATCTTAACAGATGATCATTTTGCTTCTATTGTTCATGCTGTTGAAGAGGGTCGTGCAGTTTATAGAAATATTCAAAAATTCCTGACTTATATTTTTAATTCCAACACACCAGAAGCTGTACCCTCTGCTTTCTTCTTGTTCTCTTTGGGACGTATACCTCTTCCCTTAACGGTTATGCAAATCCTAGCCATCGACCTGGGAACAGATATGATGCCTGCTTTGGGGCTAGGGGTTGAACCGCCTGAAGAGGGCGTTATGGACAGACCACCAAGACGTCTTTCAGATAGCTTGCTCAATCGACAATTGTTGATTAAGGCTTTTGTCTGGTATGGACTGATTGAAGCAGCCTTAGCTATGGGGGCTTTCTTCCTTAATTATTGGGTTAATCAAGGTAACTTAAACCATTTGGCCAGCTCAGGTCCTCTCTATCGAAAGGCAACTACCATGACCTTAGGAGCTATTATCTTTACCCAAATTGGTATGGCTATGAATAGCCGTAAAGGTAGAGGGTCTATATTCCAAGTTAATCCATTTGCTAATCGTATTATTAGCTTAGGGATTGTTTTAGAAATTGTCCTCTTTATCCTCCTGTCTTACGTGCCTTTCTTCCACACGTTATTTAACACTGCACCTATTGGACTTGATGATTGGCTCTATTTACTTGCTTGTCCGTTTGTTATTATGGCTTTGGAAGAAATCAGATATCGCTTATTTGATAAAAAGTAAGTCAGTGGCATACCTTAGATTGAAGCAAGATTTTTAAATCATTTCTTAGCGCCTGAAACGATAATGTTTCAGGCACTTTTTGATGCTTGAAAACCTACTTTCGAAAATCTCAAAAATTGGGCTTATTTTAAATTAGAGTCAGTATCTATCTGTCTTTTTAGGTTATAGAAATAAACTATAACTAACTATCAAGAATCCGTATGATGAACTTACCATTATTTTCAGAAAATAGTGATAAAATAGAGGTCATAGATATGGAGCATATCCACTTTACCATGTAGAAAGGGCACATTATGACACAAGAATATCAATTAGAAACCATTTTGGCACACGCAGGAATCAATTCGGATGAAGCAACAGGAGCCTTGGCTTCACCAATTCATTTTTCAACAACTTACCAACATCCAGAATTTGGCCATTCTACTGGTTTTGACTATACACGAACTAAAAATCCAACACGCGCAACAGTGGAAAAAACACTTGCAGCTATTGAAAAAGCAGATTATGCTATTGCGACAAGTTCAGGGATGAGCGCCATTGTTTTGGCCTTTGAAATTTTCCCAGTAGGCAGTAAGGTTGTAGCTGCGCGTGACCTTTACGGAGGCTCTTTCCGTTGGTTTAATGACAAGGAAAAAGAAGGTCGCTTCTTTTTTGAATACACTAATACCGAAGACGAGATGATTGCGGCCATCACTGATGATACTGATATTGTCTACATCGAAACACCGACAAACCCACTTATGATTGAGTTTGACATTGAAAAAGTGGCCAAAATTGCTCATGACAAGGGTGCAGTGGTTATTGTTGATAATACTTTCTATAGCCCAATCTATCAAACCCCGATTACTCAAGGTGCTGATATCGTTGTACATTCAGCTACTAAATACCTATCAGGTCATAATGATGTTTTGGCTGGTGTTGTTGTGACTAGCAACCAAGAATTCTACGATAAACTTTATTATAACCTCAATACTACGGGTCCTACCTTATCACCATTTGATAGCTATATGCTCATGCGTGGTCTTAAGACCTTAAAACTTCGTATGGAGGCATCGACAGCTAATGCTCAAGAAGTTGTAGCTTTCTTAGAAAAGTCACCGGCTGTTAAGGAAGTTCTCTATCCAGGCAAGGGTGGGATGATTTCCTTCAAAGTGGCTGATCAAGACAAGATTCCAACCATTATCAATTCTCTAAAGGTCTTTACCTTTGCGGAGAGCCTAGGTGGTGTCGAAAGCTTGATTACCTACCCAACGACACAAACCCACGCAGATATTCCAGGTGATGTACGTGCTTCCTATGGTTTGACAGACGACTTGCTTCGTCTTTCAATTGGTATTGAAGCAGCACAAGATTTGATTGCTGACTTGGAAAGTGCCCTTAGTCTTTAAGGAGTTATCTATGACACGTTATGATTTTACAACACAACCAAATCGCTTGAATCAAAACACCATGAAATGGCACGAAGCCGAAAGTAATCCAGAACTCCTTGAGCTTTGGGTTGCTGATATGGACTTCCTACCTGTTCCGGAGATTAGGGATGCAGTCATCAACTATGCTGAGACACATATTTTTGGTTATCCTTATCCAAGTGATGAGCTTTATCAGTCCATTATTAATTGGGAAAAAAATCAACATGGTTACGTCGTTGATAAAGAGAGTATTGTGCTAATTGAAGGTGTTGTCCCAGCCATTTCAACAGCTATTCAAGCCTTTACGAAAGAAGGCGATGCTATTCTCATCAACACACCAGTTTATCCGCCTTTTGCTCGTTCTGTCCGTTTGAATAATCGTCAGTTGATTGAAAATAGTCTTGTTAAGGTTAATGGGCATTTCGAAATTGATTTTGAACAATTGGAACGTGATATCGTCGATAATGAGGTTAAACTTTATGTTTTCTGTAGCCCACATAACCCAGGTGGACGTGTCTGGACTAAGGAAGAATTGACCAAGGTGGCAGACCTCTGCCACAAACATGGTGTCCTTTTAGTATCGGATGAAATCCACCAAGATTTAGCCTTATATGGGAATAAGCACATTTCTATGAATACCATTTCAGATGCTTACAAGGACTTTACCTTGGTACTTAGTTCGGCCACTAAAACCTTTAATATTGCTGGTACCAAAAATAGTTTTACCATCATTGAAAATGAAGACTTACGTAAAGCATTTAAACAAAAGCAATTGGCAAATAATCAACATGAAATTCCAACCATTGGTTTGATTACAACGCAAGCAGCTTTGACCTATGGGCAACCTTGGTTAGAGGAATTGAAGACTGTCTTTGAAACTAATATTGACCTTTTAACCAAGGAACTTAGTGAAAAGACTAATATCAAAGTCATGAAACCTGAGGGAACCTACTTGGTCTGGCTTGATTTTTCAGCCTATGATCAAGATCATAATGAACTTGGACGCTTGCTTAAAGAAGAAGCCAAGGTAGTGCTAAATGACGGTATTACCTTTGGTTCCGAAGGAGAAAAACATTTCCGTTTTAACGTAGCTACACCGACTACTGTTGTTGCAGAAGGGGTGAAACGCCTCGTTTCTGTCTTTGGAAAATAAGAAAAGTGATGCAAATAGCATCACTTTTCTTATTCTTATGAGTGCACATCGTAGATTTTCAAGTTTAGTAGAAGGTCTTTCTGAGTGGAGAAGACCTTGACATCCTGTTTGCCAGAAGTATTAAACCTAGCTAGAGTGTAGGTTTGGCCATTTGGAAAGAAGATTTCCAAGCTACGATTGTCTGTAATAAGCGTTATAGTAATATTATCAGTTTCCTTATAGCGACTGTCAGCTTGATAACCTTGACCATTTCCCAAGAGTCCATCGTAATAGTAAGAAGAGGCAGTTTGGCTACCATCCATGCTGTTGTTCAGTTCAGCAGCATAAGCAGAGACCTGATAGGTACTACCTGTTATTTGGTAGCCGATTTTAACGTAATCAGAGCCTTGCCAGATATCAATGTAGATATAGCCTCCTTCTTTCTTAATATTTGAAAAATGCAGTTGGTAATATCCTGCACTATTTTTTCCAGCAAGATCAAGAAGGCCATTAGCATTCTGATTGTGACTTTTATCAATCCAAGGTTTTCTATTGTCACTGGTGAGTGGCCTTTGACTCGAAATGTTGCCGTTTTGATTTTTGAGGGTTAATTGTTCATTTTTATAGAGGGGGGCGGACTGAATAATACCGTCTTTATCCAGTTGTAGCTTTCTGGGTGTAGCGTAAAATCCGATAGTTTTTAGAAAATCACTCTTGGCCTCTTGGTCACTGTGAATGCCTGACGTGAAGTAGTTCCAATTACCAACCCAGCCAAGACTGATAAGGTTATGGTTGCTTTCTTCAATTCGATCGCTTCCAGTGAAGTTAGCGCCATAATAGTCTGAGCCTTGATCTAAGCGTTTTGTTTCTGTATCTACAATAAATAAGCCGTTACCATCTAAATGCCCTACAGTATAGTAGGTTCCAGTTGTTTCGCCTGAAGCTGTATCCTTAGCTCCAAAAAAGAGAACTTGCTTTTCCTGACCGTCAGTTGTTGTCATTGTTTTGAGAATGGGACACTCGATAGGAGCGTTGTCCTGCCAGTTACGCCCCTTAAAAAATGTTTCGGGTAGGATTTTGGAGTCTCCCTTGCTATCTGCTTTGGTCCAGTTGATACCATCTTGAGATTGATAAACACCTAAGGCGTCACCTTCAGCGACATACATGAGTAATTTGTCTTTGAAGTGGAAGACATAAGGATCGCGGAAATCTTTACCGTTATAGGAGTGTTCCTTTGTCAATAAAGGTTTACCATCTTTTAAAGCTTTAGTAAAGCTAGCTCCCTTGTCGTTTGACTCACTAGCATAGATTGCCTGGCTTCCATCATCCATGAGTCCAGTAAAATAGGCGACAGGTTCTTCGTTTTGGATACCAGAAATCCCCTGACTATCTGTGACTACACTCCCTGTCCAAGCAGAATGCCATCCTTCTTTAGAGTCACCACCCTTTGCTGGTATAGCAGTCTCTTGTTTACTATAGGTGATAAAATCTTTAGTCGTTGTATGTGTCCAATCTTGACCGTTGGGTCCAAAAGGATCAGTAGCCCCATCCACAGAGTGTAGAAAATAGATATCATAGTAATTTTTTTCTTGATTCCACACGATAGTCTGTAGGTCGTTAGACCATCCTTTATGAGATGCTAGATGAAAGGTTTGACTCATAGAAACCTTATTTGTTTTTTGGGAAGGATTGTTAGCGTTCTCATTTTTTATTATAAAAACAAAAAATAAAATTAAAAAAACGAGAGCTAAAATTAGAGGTGAATATTTTGATTCCATATAGTGATATTTCCTGATAAAATTACTTATTTTGTAGTTATTATTTTAACAAAAAAATAGTTTTTTACAAAAAATATAAATTTGTCATTAAAAAAAGATTGGAATTTAGATTAAAAAATGATAGAATAAAACATGTGAAAACCTAAAAGGAGAGTTTAATATGGATAGTACAGTTAATTCACAGTCAAATACAGTAGCACCAAAGCAAGCAGAGTGCAAAAAGATGCGTTATAGCATCCGTAAGGTTGCCACAGTAGGGGCAACATCAGCGCTCGTTGGTACCTTGGCATTTTTGGGTGCCACTCAGGTAAAAGCTGATCAAGTTACAGAAACAGCACCAGCGGTAGCTACTGCGACAGCAACACCAGAAACAAGCACAGCATCTCTAACGGTAGCCAGTGAAACAGCAACAAGTGTGGCAACTTCAGAAGCAGTTGAATCTTCAGTTGCACATTCAGAGGTTGCAACTACACCAGTTACAGAGACACAACCAAGCAACACAACTCCATCAGTAGTCGAAGAAAAGGCGTCTAGCACAGTAGTGACATCTTCATCAGATGCAACAACACCTTCATCAACAGTTGCTGCGGTTTCTGCTCCAGCTCATACATCAGAGGCTGCAGTAGAAGCACCAACTTCAACAGCAAGCTCAGAAACAGCTGATACACACACTGAAGTAGCCCTTAAACCTACTGAAAACAGCGCTGCTAATGCAAACCTTAGCAAACTTAATGGTCGTATCAAGTCTATTGTTGAAGATAATATGACCTCAGATCAAATCGTTGCCTTGACTGAGGAAGAAATTAAAGCACTTAATAAAGTTGACTTTAGTGATGATGCAATCAAGGGTACAGGTACTAGCTTGACTTACCGTAACTTGAAAGATATCGTTGCTAGCTTCTTGAAGCAAGACAGCAAATTGGCAGTTCCTTACTTTAAAGCAGATACAATCATCAATATGCCTGCTTTCAACACTGTTGATGCCCAAACGATGAAAAAAGAAGAAATCGACGTTTGGGATTCTTGGCCAGTCCAAGATGCTAAGTCAGGTGTAGTTAGCAACTGGAATGGTTACCAGTTGGTTATTTCAATGGCCGGTGCACCAAATAAAAATTCAAACCACATTTACTTGCTCTATAGAAAATATGGGGATAATGACTTTACTCATTGGAAAAATGCGGGTCCAATCTTTGGTTACAATGCCCTTGAAGATGACCAACAATGGTCAGGTTCAGCGACTGTTAACTCTGATGGTAGTATCCAACTTTATTACACTAAGAATGATACTAGTGGTGGTAAATTAAACTGGCAACAATTGGCTAGTGCTACACTTAACTTGGCTGTTGAAAACGACGAAGTTGTTATCAAGTCAGTTGAAAATGACCACATTCTCTTTGGTGGAGATAATTATCACTATCAAAGCTATCCTAAATTTATGAGTACTTTTGATGATGACCATAACCATGATGGTAATCCAGACCGTACGGATAACTACTGTCTTCGTGACCCACACATCATTGAAGATAACGGTAGCCGTTACCTTATTTTTGAATCAAATACAGGTGACGAAAACTACCAAGGCGAAAAACAAATTTACAAATGGTCAAACTATGGAGGAGATGACGCCTTTAACCTTAAGTCATTCCTCAATATTGTTAATAATAAACACCTTTACAACCTTGCATCATGGGCAAATGGTTCTATCGGTATCTTGAAACTTGATGATAATGAGAAAAATCCATCTGTAGCTGAACTTTACACACCGCTTGTCACTAGCCACATGGTTACTGATGAAGTAGAACGTCCAAGTGTTGTTAAGATGGGTGGCAAGTATTACCTCTTCACTGCTTCACGTATCAACAAATCTACAGATGCTGAAGGTACTGTAGCAGCGCGTGAAGCTGTCGGTGATGACGTTGTCATGCTTGGATTCGTATCAGACAGCCTCCGTGGGAAATACCGTCCACTTAACGGCTCAGGTGTGGTCTTGACAGCCTCTGTTCCAGCTGACTGGCGTACATCTACCTATTCTTACTATGCGGTTCCTGTTGAAGGATCATCAGATACTCTTTTGGTAACTTCTTACATGACTAACCGTGGTGGTATTGCTGGTGCTGAGAATAAATCGACATGGGCTCCAAGCTTCCTCATTAAGATGAATGAAGATGATACTACAGAAGTTCTTCCTAAGATGACCAACCAAGGGGACTGGATTTGGGATAAATCTAGTGAAAGCTTGGTACACGTGGCCGATCAAAACAGTGCTAAATTGCCAAATGAGGACTATAACGTAGATTATTATGCAGTGTCAGATTATGGTCTTAAACCACATACTTATCCTACAGTTGATGGTTCACCGGGCGTTTCTGAAGCTCGCGGTGTCTTAACTGTAACTGTTAAAGATGGTGAAGACAAGAAATCAGATAAATCAGAAACACCAGTAAATCCAACAGAAGGTAATCATTCTGTTGATGATAAGTCTAACAAACCAGATACACCTTCTAAACCAGCAGACAATAATCAACCATCAACTAATAAAGAAGATAAACCAGCAACGCCGACGAATCCAGATTCTCCAGTTCGTAATCCGTTCCCTTATTTCACAGACCGCCCATCTAATGATAATAATTCATCAGATGATCATCATGTAGAGGTTCCTGCGAAACCTTCAACAGAGAGTTCTGTGGGTGACCGTCGTCCAGTAGCTCAAGCTACAGAGATTGCGTCACCAGTACCAGAGGCTATTGTAGCAACTGGACCAACTGTTTCAACGACTCCTGTTAAAGAAGAGTCTGTCACTGAAACAGAAGCTCCAAAACCAGCTAAGTCTGAAGAGGAAGTTCAGTCTCACGGAGTCGCTAAAGCTGATGAAGTAACTAAGTCTGATGAGTCAAGTAAAGACAACAATACTAAAGTTGCTGCCAAACTTGCTACGACTCCTAAGACACCAAGTGATTCAGAAGGTTCAAAGAGCAACATTCTTTCAATCTTGGCGACTATCTTTGCAGCAATTGCAAGTCTAGCTCTTCTTGGCTATGGTTTGGTCACAGGAAAGATTCATTTGCCTAAAAAATAATCCTTTTCAAAAACGTTTGCAGTAAAGCAAGCGTTTTTTTTGCCTTTTTGATATAATGGAGTGAATATAAAGCAAAGGAAGAAACTATTATGGGTAAATTTCAAGTTATTTCACATCCACTGATTCAACATAAACTTTCAATCCTCCGTCGTGAGGATACTTCTACTAAGGACTTCCGTGAGCTAGTTAATGAAATTGCTATGCTCATGGGTTACGAAGTGTCTCGTGACCTTCCTCTCGAAGAGGTTGAAATTCAAACACCAATTACTAAAACTGTACAAAAACAACTTTCTGGTAAGAAATTGGCGATTGTTCCAATTCTTCGTGCGGGTATTGGTATGGTCGATGGTTTCCTTAGCCTTGTACCAGCAGCTAAAGTTGGTCATATTGGTATGTATCGTGACGAGGAAACTCTTGAGCCAGTTGAGTACTTAGTTAAATTACCAGAAGACATTGATCAACGTCAGATCTTTGTAGTAGATCCAATGCTTGCGACTGGTGGTTCAGCAATCTTGGCAGTAGACTCACTTAAAAAACGTGGTGCAGCTAATATCAAGTTTGTTTGCTTAGTTGCAGCACCAGAAGGTGTCAAAAAATTGCAAGATGCTCACCCAGATATCGATATCTACACAGCATCTTTGGATGAGAAACTTAATGAAAACGGTTATATTGTTCCAGGTCTTGGAGATGCAGGTGACCGTCTCTTTGGTACAAAATAAGTTGAAAAGGGAAAATTTCCCTTTTTTTACTAGATTAATAAGTTTTAAGTGAGATTGGTTTAGGAGAGTTTAGCACTCTTTTAGAAAGAGTGCTAAGAATGATGTTTTTTATTTGACCTAATTTGACTAAAATCATATAATAGCATCAAGACAATATTAAAAGGAGGATTCATATGATTCCTGTAGTAATTGAACAAACATCACGCGGTGAGCGTTCTTATGATATTTACTCACGTTTGCTCAAGGATCGTATCATCATGTTAACAGGTCCTGTTGAAGATAATATGGCAAACTCAATTATCGCCCAACTCTTGTTCTTGGATGCTCAAGACAACACAAAAGATATCTATCTTTATGTTAATACACCAGGTGGATCAGTTTCGGCAGGTCTTGCCATTGTTGATACAATGAACTTCATCAAGTCTGATGTTCAGACTATCGTTATGGGGATGGCAGCATCTATGGGAACAATTATTGCTTCAAGCGGTACCAAAGGTAAACGTTTCATGTTGCCAAATGCAGAGTACATGATTCACCAACCAATGGGTGGTACTGGTGGTGGTACGCAACAAACAGACATGGCTATCGCAGCTGAACATTTGCTCAAAACGCGTAATAACTTGGAGCAAATCTTGGCGGATAATTCTGGACAGCCAATTGAAAAAGTTCATGTAGACGCTGAACGTGACAATTGGATGAGTGCCCAAGAAACGCTTGAATATGGCTTTATCGATGAAATCATGGCTAATAACCAATTAAAATAGACTGAGCTTGTCTTAAATAAAAGTCAGATGCAAATCGGTTGTATAAGGACCGTTTCATCTGGCTTTTTGTGTTATAATAGAAAACATGTTAATAATCAATAAGGAGTTGCTTGCTATTGATCAAGCTATAGATTGTCTTGTTTCGTGTTTTATAAAGCTACCTGAGGTAGAAAATTACCGTTTGAAACGCCAGAAATTCGAATATGACAGAGAACTTCAAGAGCAACTCTTTGCATTTCAGGAATTAAAGGATAGCTATGATACTGCTAAGGAGTACGAAGCTTTTAGACCAGATGTGAGAGAGTTGAAACGTCAGGTTTTGCGAATGAAGCGCCAAATTGATTTGAACGAGGTGGTTATTGGCTATCGTCAGGCAGAGTTCGATTTGCAGACTATTTTAGCCAATCTTGGTGAGGAGATTGCCCAAGCTGTTTCAGACCAGATTTTTATCGATTCTGGGCTACCTCTTGCCCCTCACAAACCGCATCATAAAAAGGGAGACACTAACATAAAGGAGAAAATGAGTCATGATTAAGCGTCAAGGCATTATTGTTTATTTATACTACAATAGAGACTTACGTAAAATTACCAAGTTTGGGGATGTTGTCTACCATTCTTATAAGATGCGTTATGTGCACCTTTATGTAGATGAGGACAAGGTCGAGGATATTTTGAAAGAGCTCGATGGAATGAAAGCAGTGAAAAAAGTTCTGCCTTCCTACTATTCTGATATTGATATGGACTTTGTAGGTAGTCTGGAACGCTACGACACCTCAGTTCCTGAACCGTTTAAGAACTTTTCTCTTTAATAGGAGAAAAGTTTTTTTTATTTTCAAAAAGTTATTCTTAAAGTAATGGAAACGATTACTGTGGCTAAAGCTTAGTTATGTGTAGTTGACAATTGTCTGATAATTCTGTAAGCTATAAGGTGGACTTTTTTAAGAAAATATTAAGGAGAAATCTTATGTCTAAAAAGATCACACTTATTGTGTTAGCCTTTTTTGCTTCCATTTTCTTGGTTGCCTGTGGCAAGTCACCAGATGTGACTGCTAATGCCAATGGTACTAAGATTGGCGATACCATCAAAATTGGTGTTAATATGGAGTTGACAGGTGCCGTTGCAGCCTATGGTAAGGCAGAGCAAAATGGTATTAAGTTGGCTGTTGATGAAATTAACAAAGCTGGTGGCGTCGATGGCAAAAAACTTGAGCTTGTCACAAAAGATAATAAATCTGAAAACGCTGAAGCTTCAACCTCTTCAACGAACTTGGCTATTCAGAGTAATGTAAATGCTATCGTTGGTCCAGCGACATCAGGTGCTGTCGCTGCGGCTAGCCTCGTATCACAAAAAACAGGGGTTCCTTTGTTGACACCTTCTGGTACTCAGGATGACCTTACGGTAGATGCTAACGGAGCTAAGAAATTTGTTTTCCGTACAACCTTTAAAGATAGCTACCAAGGTAAAGTTTTGGCAGCTTATTCTTACAGTAATTTGAATGCTAAGAAAGTAGTTCTCTACTATGATAATGCTTCGGATTATGCTAAGGGGATTGCAGATGAATTCAAGCGTGAATATAAAGGTAAAATCGTTACTGAAGCTACCTTTGCTTCAGGTGACAAGGACTATCAGTCAGCTTTGACTAAATTTAAAGACCTTGATTATGATGCGATTGTAATGCCTGGTTACTATACTGAGACTGGTATTATCACTAAACAAGCACGTGACCTTGGAATTGATAAACCAATCCTTGGACCTGATGGATTCAGTGATGCGAAATTCACTGAGCTTGCAGGTAAAAAGAATGCGTCAAACGTCTACTATGTATCAGGATATTCAACAAATGTTTCTCTTTCTGACAAAGCATCAGGATTCATCGAAGCATATAAAAAAGCTTACAAAACTGAACCAAATATGTTTGCTGCTCTAGCGTACGATTCAGTTTATATGATTGCAGAAGCATCTAAAGATGCGAAAACATCAGTTGATATTGCTGATAACTTAGCACATTTGAAAAACTTTGTCGGGGTTACTGGTAAAATGACGATTGATAAGGATCATAACCCTATTAAAGCAGCTCTTATGGTTAAAAGAGATAATGGTGAAGAAGTTTCAGCGGAAGCCGTTGAAATTGAAAAATAATCTATTATCTATACTGAAAATGAACTAGAAAGTTTGGTTATATATGTTTTTTGAACAACTTCCCCAACAACTAGTCAATGGTATTATCTTGGGTAGTATCTATGCCCTACTTGCCCTTGGATATACCATGGTTTATGGGATTATCAAATTGATTAACTTTGCCCATGGAGACATCTATATGATGGGTGCCTTCGTTGGTTACTATGCGATTAATAGCCTTGGAATGAATTTCTGGGTTGCCCTTGTCTTTGCTATGCTTGTCTGTGCGATTTTAGGGGTTGTTATTGAGTTCTTGGCTTATCGCCCGCTCCGTAATTCGACACGTATTTCTGCCTTGATTACAGCTATCGGTGTCTCATTCTTCCTTGAGTACATCATGGTTCTATTTGTAGGGGCAGATACACGTTCATTCCCTCAAAAGATTGCAATTGAGACTTATCATCTTGGATCAATCTCTGTAACAAATGTGCAATTGCTTATCTTGGTAGTTGCGCTTGTGCTTATGGTTGCTCTTCAATTGATTGTTAAAAAGACTAAGATGGGTAAAGCTATGCGTGCCGTATCTGTAGACAGTGATGCCGCTGAATTGATGGGTATTAATGTTAATAACACTATTAGCTTCACTTTTGCTCTTGGATCATCACTAGCAGGGGCAGCGGGTGTCCTTATTGGTCTTTACTATAACTCTATCGAACCTCTTATGGGTATGACGCCAGGTATTAAAGCCTTTGTTGCCGCTGTTCTTGGTGGTATCGGTATTATCCCTGGTGCAGCACTTGGTGGATTTGTTATCGGTATTTTGGAGACATTATCAACTGCAATTGGTTTGTCAAGTTACCGTGATGCCATCGTTTATGGTGTCTTGATTGTTATCCTTTTGGTTCGCCCAGCGGGTATCCTCGGTAAAAATGTGAAAGAGAAGGTGTAAGACATGAAGAAAAATCTAAAAGTAAACCTTATTTGGTTTGGTCTTATCATTGGGCTCTTCCTTGTTTTGAAAGCTCTTGAACTTTCAGGTATCATGAACCTTTACTATATCCAAATCTTAATGGGGATTGGAATCTCAATCCTTATGGGACTTGGTACTAACTTGGTTCTTGGTTTCTCAGGGCAATTTACACTTGGGCAAGCTGGTTTCATGGCAATTGGTGCCTATTCATCAGCTATCATCACTGGTATGATGCCAACATATGACGGTTTCTACCTCTCAATGGTTGTCGGTGTCATCATCGCAGCTATTGTTGCCCTTATCTTTGGTCTACCTACCCTTCGTTTGAAAGGTGACTACCTTGCCATTGCAACTCTTGGTATGGCTGAAATCATCCGTATCATTATCGTTAATGGTGGTGAATTGACCAATGGTGCCGCTGGTTTGACAGGTATCCTTCCCTATACTAGTTGGCCTGTAATTTATTTCTTTGTGGTAATCATTACCATTTTGGTGCTTAATTTCTTACGTTCAGCAACTGGACGTCAAGCAATCACTCTTCGTGAAGATGAAATTGCTGCTGAGTCAATGGGTGTTAATGTCACAAAAATGAAGGTTCTTATCTTTGTTATTGGTGCCATGATTTCAGCGATTGCTGGTTCACTTTATGTCAGCTACATCGGTACAGTCGTGCCGAAAGACTTCACCATCATGAAATCAATTGATTACCTTATCATTGCCGTTCTTGGTGGTCTTGGATCAATCACAGGTACTATCATTGCCGCTGTTGTTCTTGGTATTATCAACATGTTCCTACAAAATGTTTCAAACCTTCGTATGATTATTTACGCCTTGGCTTTGATTCTTGTAATGCTCTTCCGTCCAGGTGGACTTCTTGGAACAAAAGAACTCTATCTCTCAAAATTCTTCAATAAATCTAAGGAGGGCAAATAAAATGGCACTTCTTGAAGTTAAAAATCTGACTAAAAACTTCGGTGGTTTGACTGCCGTTGGTGATGTTTCAATGGAACTCAATGAAGGTGAGTTGGTTGGGCTTATCGGACCAAATGGCGCTGGTAAAACAACCTTGTTTAACCTTTTGACAGGTGTCTATGAGCCAAGTGAAGGGACTGTTATACTTGATGGTACAGTCCTAAACGGTAAAGCACCTTATAAAATCGCTTCACTCGGTTTGTCACGTACTTTCCAAAATATCCGTCTTTTCAAAGACATGACTGTACTTGAAAACGTTCTTGTTGGTTTATCAAATAAGCAACCTTCAAATTTCTTTGCATCTCTTTTGCGTTTGCCTAAGTACTATTCAAGTGAAGAAGAGTTAAAAGCAAAAGCTATGAAACTGTTGGCTATCTTCAACTTGGATGGTGAGGCAGATACACTTGCGAAAAACTTGGCTTACGGACAACAACGTCATTTGGAGATTGTTCGTGCACTTGCAACAGAACCAAAAATTCTTTTCCTTGATGAACCAGCTGCGGGTATGAACCCACAAGAAACAGCTGAATTGACTGCTCATATTCGTCAAATTCAAAAAGACTTCGGAATTACCATCATCTTGATTGAGCACGATATGAGTTTGGTCATGGATGTTACTGAGCGTATCTATGTTTTGGAATATGGACGCTTGATTGCCGAAGGAACACCTGATGAAATTAAGAATAACAAACGCGTTATTGAAGCTTACTTGGGAGGTGAAGCATAATGGCAATGTTGAAAGTTGAAAATCTCTCAATTAAATATGGATCGATCGAAGCTGTAAAAAACGTCAGCTTTGAAGTTAATGAAGGTGAAGTCGTAACTCTTATCGGAGCTAACGGTGCAGGTAAGACATCAATTCTTCGTACCATCTCAGGTCTTGTTCGTCCAACTGAGGGAACCATTTCTTATCTTGGAAACGACATCCATAAAACACCAGCACGTAAGATTGTTGCCGAAGGTTTGGCTCAAGTACCTGAGGGACGTCATGTATTTGCAGGATTAACCGTAATGGAAAATCTTGAAATGGGAGCTTTCCTTCATACAAATAAAGAAGAGAACGCAGCTCTCTTGAAAAAAGTCTTCCAACGTTTCCCACGTCTAGAAGAACGTAAGAATCAAGATGCAGCGACACTTTCTGGTGGTGAGCAACAAATGCTTGCAATGGGTCGTGCCCTTATGAGCCGTCCAAAACTTTTGCTTTTGGATGAACCTTCAATGGGACTTGCTCCAATCTTTATTCAAGAAATTTTTGATATTATCGAAGATATTAAGACACAAGGGACTACAGTTCTTTTGATTGAACAAAATGCCAATAAGGCTTTGTCAATTGCGGATCGTGGTTATGTTCTTGAAACTGGTAAAGTGGTTCTTTCAGGTACTGGTGAAGAACTTCTTGCATCAGATGAAGTTCGTAAAGCCTATCTTGGAGGATAAGAAAAAGCGCCCAAGGGCGTTTTTCTATCGTCTCATGCTGATTGTAAAATACTAATTTTTCAGTAAAATATTGCAATCGGTTTCACTTAATGTGGTATAATACAAGTAAGAAATCATTCGGAGGAAAATGAAACATGGCAGTAAAAGATTTTATGACGAAACGTGTAGTTTATGTCTCACCAGAAACAACAGTTGCAGTAGCTGCAGATATTATGCGTGAGAAAGGTTTGCGCCGTTTGCCAGTAATTGAACACGATAAACTTGTTGGGCTTGTTACAGAAGGTACAATGGCGGAGGCCTCACCATCAAAAGCAACAAGCTTGTCAATTTATGAAATGAACTATCTCCTTAATAAGACAAAAGTAGGAGATATCATGATTAAGAATGTCCTTACTGTTTCCAAATATGCTAGCCTTGAGGATGCAATCTATATCATGCTTCAAAATAAGGTTGGAGTCCTTCCAGTTGTGGACAATGACCAAATTTCAGGAATTATCACAGATAAAGATGTCTTTCGTGCTTTCTTGGAAATTTCTGGTTATGGTCAAGCTGGAATTCGTATTGGGTTGGAAGTTCCAGATACTCCACGTGTTTTGGAAAAAATTGCGAACCTTATTGCTAGTGAGAATCTCAACATCGAACGTACAATTGTTGCCCCTAAAAATGACACTGTACTTCGTGTTGAACTTCAAGTTGAAGGAGAGATTGGGATTGAACAACTCAAGAAGGTTTTTGTAGAAGCAGGATTTACAGTTACTGAAATTGCAGAAACAGAAGCAAAAGAGTTAGACTAATAACAAGGATAAAAAACAGAAAGTTTGTAGGAAGAGTTCAGTGGAAATGAGATTAAAATCCTTACTTTTTCTAGTAATTAATGAACTACAGGCTTAACTTTATACAATAAAAAGAGGCTAGAGCATTATGCTCCAGCTTCTTTTTTATTAGTCTTGAAAATCGTAAAGTGTTGTAGAGAGGTAACGCTCACCATTGTCAGGCAAGAGTGTCAAGACTTTTTTGCCTTCGCCAAGCTCAGCGGCAACCTTTAGGGCAGCAGCAATAGCAGCACCTGATGAGATACCAGCTAGGAAACCTTCTTGGCTACCCAATGTACGTGATGTTGCGATAGCTTCATCAGAAGGGATGCGCACAACACTGTCATATGATTTTGTATCCAATGTGTCAGGAATGAAACCAGTTGAGATACCTTGGATTTTGTGTGGTCCTGGTTTATCACCATTCAAGACGGCAGATTCGTCAGCTTCAATACCATAAACCTTGATATTTGGATTGGCAGCCTTAAGGGTTTTTGAAACACCTGAAATAGTACCACCAGTACCGATACCAGCAACAAAAGCATCCAAACCTTCTGCACCAAAATCTTCAAGAATTTCTTGGCCAGTTGTAGCCGCATGAACAGCTGGGTTTGATGGGTTAGCAAATTGAAGAGGTACCCAACCATTGCGTTCAGCAGCAACTTCTTTAGCCTTAGCAATTGCACCCTTCATTCCTTCGCTACCAGGAGTCAAAACAAGCTCAGCTCCATAAGCTTGGATGATTTTACGACGTTCAACACTCATTGTATCAGGCATTACGATAACAACTTTATAGCCTTTAGCAGCACCGACCCAAGCAAGACCGATACCAGTGTTACCTGAAGTTGGTTCAACAATGGTATCACCAGGTTTAATCGTACCAGCTTTTTCAGCATCTTCAATCATACGAAGAGCAATACGGTCTTTTACTGAAGAACCAGGGTTGAATGCTTCGAGTTTAACGTAAACATCTGCTGATCCTTCTGGAACAATAGAATTAAGTTTAATAACAGGTGTTTTTCCAATAAGTTCAGTGATTGAGTTGTAAATTGTCATATTTAAAATCCTCTTAATCTTTGATTGATGGTTTTAAGTATACGACGGTAGGCTCAACTTGTAAAATACATCTTCTTTATCACTGTGATAACGTTTAACTATCAGATAGGAATTTCAACGATTTTCTTTCCAGATTTTTCATAATTAACTTTCCCTTGATAGAACTCAGTTAGTTCTTGACCAAGTCTTTCAATATCAGACTCTTCGACAAATAAAGTAGTAGAAACATCTGATAAGAAAGTTGTATCAAATTCTTGTAGTCCTTCTTTTTCAAGGAAGTTGGAGAAGACTTGGTATTGAGAGTAGGTTAACTCTACGGTTAGTCCTGTTAATTCCTTGACTTCAACTCGGCCAATCTCTTCAATAGCATGGGCAACGCTACCAGAGTAAGCTCGGATAAGACCACCTGCCCCAAGCTTGATTCCTCCAAAATAACGAGTCACAACTGCTACGACATTAGTAAGACCTTGTTTTTCTAGAACAGTAAGCATAGGAACCCCAGCTGTTCCAGAAGGTTCACCATCATCACTGGAACGCTTAATTTGGCCATCATCACCAATGATTATTGCAGAGCAAGAATGATTGGCCTTGTGATGCTGTTTCTTAATCTGAGCGATATATTCTCTTCCTTCTTCCTCACGGCTGATACGTTTCAAGTGACAAATAAAACGAGATTTTTTTATTTCTTCTTCAACGATTCCATCGTTGGCAATAGTTTTGTAATCCATAAAAAAATTTTATCATAAAAAGATGAATTCAAACATATTTTCGAATAGAAAGATATGGTACCTAAAGAATATTATGGACGACTATTTACGAAAGAGCAGTTGCCAGTGAACTATCACCCAGAGGCTTTAACATTAGAAAGTATGATAAAGGTCGATAAACAACTTAGATGTAAAAGATGTTACAGTCGGATAGAGGAAGATTGGCAATTACCGGGAGGTCAATATTATTGTAGAGCATGTATTGTCTTTGGTAGAAACCAAGAAGGAAAAGAACTTTATTTTTTTCCTTCCAAAACATCAGAAATTGAATTTCCTGTTTTGAAGTGGTTTGGAGAACTGACTCCCTATCAAGCTAAGGTCTCAGAGAAACTTTTGAGAACTTATCAAAAACAGAAAGATAGTCTCGTACATGCTGTGACCGGTGCTGGTAAGACAGAAATGATTTATAACATCGTTGCCTATGTTCTGGAAAATAAAGGTCATGTAGCTATCGCAAGTCCTAGGGTTGATGTTTGTCGAGAATTATTTCTACGTATGAAGAGGGATTTTACTTGTAGTATTTCCCTGCTTCATGCTGAGAGTGAACCATATGATGGTAGTCCGCTTGTAATAGCTACCACACATCAACTACTAAAGTTTTACCAGATTTTTGACTTAGTTATTGTAGATGAAGTAGACGCATATCCTTTTGTAGGAAATGTCATGTTAAATCATGCTGTAGAACAGGCGAAGACCGAAACCGGTCGATTTATTTACTTAACAGCGACTTCAACATTATCTTTAGAAGAGCAAGTTCGTCTTGGGACTTTAGAAAAGCATCACCTTGCTAGACGTTTCCATGGAAATCCTTTAGTACTTCCTAAATTCCTCTGGCAGGGCAGATTACAAAAATCTCTGACAAGAGGCAAGCTTCCAAGACCTCTTCTTTATCAGATTAAAAAGCAACGTAAATCAAAATTTCCTCTATTAATCTTCTTTCCAAATATAGCGATAGGTGAAAAGTTTACAAGTATTCTACAAAAATATCTTCCAGATGAAAAAATGGCCTTTGTTTCCTCAAAAAGTGAGGAGCGTTCAACTATCGTAGAGAAGTTCCGAGAAAAAGAACTGTCTATCTTAGTTACAACAACTATCCTCGAACGTGGTGTAACCTTTCCACAAGTAGATGTTTTTGTTTGTATGGCAAATCATCACTTATACACTAGTTCGAGTCTTATTCAGATTGGAGGTCGAGTTGGAAGATCACTAGATAGACCGACAGGAAAGCTTTATTTCTTTCATGAGGGACTATCCAAATCAATGCTTCGGTGTCGAGAAGAGATAAAGGTTATGAATAAAAAAGGAGGGTTTAACAATGAAGTGTCTGCTATGTAATGATTGGATTGAATCACTACCAAAATTAAGAGACCTCATTATGTTTAACCAAAGAAAAGAGTACTATTGCCGATCTTGTAAATATCAGTTTAAAAACCTCTCAAAAGAAAGATGTCAAAATTGTAATAAAGAGTTATATGGAGATTCTTGTATTGATTGTAAACTTTGGATGAAAAAAGGCTATATTCCAAAGCACCTTGCTATTTATCGATATGAAGAAAATATGAAAGAGTATTTTAGTCGCTATAAATTTATGGGAGACTATTGTCTTAGAAAAATATTTCAACAAGATATTAAAAACAGCTTAAAACCATTTTTGAAGAAAGGTTATACCATAGTGCCAGTCCCATTATCGGAAGAACGCTTGGCAGAAAGAGGATTCAACCAAGTTGAGGGATTGATAGAGGGAATTCCCTATCGAGATATCTTTGAGAAAAGAGATATTGAGAAGCAATCCTCAAAAACACGCGAGGAGCGTCTAAGTCAAGATAATGCTTTCTGTCTCAAGGAAGGTATAAATCTACCAGATAAGATTATTATAGTGGATGATATCTATACAACGGGTTCCACTTTATATCAGATGGTTCAACTGTTAGAAGGTATAGGTATTAAAGAAGTTTTGACCTTTTCACTAGCTAGATAATAAAAATCCTTGCAAATTTTCATGAAAAGGATATAATAAAGATAAAGAAAACGCTAACAAGCGAGAAAGAGGTCTTTTATGATTAAATATAGTATCCGTGGCGAAAACATCGAAGTAACTGAAGCACTTCGTGACTATGTTGAAAGTAAACTTAGCAAAGTTGAAAAATACTTCAACGAAGACCAAGAATTGAATGCACGTGTAAATCTTAAGGTTTATCGCGAAAAGACAGCTAAAGTAGAGGTTACTATTCCAACAGGTTCTGTAACACTAAGAGCAGAAGATGTTTCGCAAGATATGTATGGTTCTATTGACCTAGTGGTTGATAAGATTGAAAGACAAATCCGTAAAAACAAAACAAAAATTGCACGTAAGCATCGTGAAAAAGTTCCAACAGGAGAAGTATTCTCAGCTGATTTTAATAACGAGCAAGTTGAAGAAGCACCAGCTGTTGAAGTTGTAAGAACTAAAAACATTGAGTTGAAACCAATGGATGTTGAAGAAGCCATCCTTCAAATGGAATTGTTGGGTCATGACTTCTTTATCTATACTGATAGCGAAGATCATACAACTAATGTTCTCTATAAACGAGAAGACGGTAACTACGGTCTGATTGAAGCTAAATAATAAAAAAGGGAAGTAGGTTGAGAAACGTGCTTCCTTTATTTTTTTCAAAAACCCTATTGACAATAACTGATTTGAGTGTTAAGATATAAAAGTTGTCCTAACAGACTTGCCACAAACTTGAAAAGGTTCCAAAA
>NZ_LSIW01000132.1:0-285 GCF_001556435.1 Streptococcus sp. CCH5-D3 | reverse complement strand
ACAACCCAGTAAGCAAGACTGTTGAAAAACCAAACAAACCAACTGAAAAACGTGTTAACAACGTTCCAGTTGAAGTAGAATTCAACTTCACTAAACGCTTGGAAGGCCGTGAGCTTAAAGCTAACGAATTCAGCTTCGTCCTTAAAGATTCAGAAGGTAAGACTCTTGAAACTGTAAGCAACGATGCATCTGGTAACGTTAAGTTCTCAGCTATGTCATTCAAGAAGGGTCAAGAAGGCGTACACAACTACACAGTAGAAGAAGTTAAAGGCTCAGACGCAACCG
>NZ_LSIW01000131.1:0-777 GCF_001556435.1 Streptococcus sp. CCH5-D3 | reverse complement strand
CAGGTGGTGGCAAAGAAGTTAAAGAAGTCCGTGTCCCAATTTGGTCAGATAAGAACGGTCAAGACGACCTTACTTGGTATCATGCCGACAAACAATCAGACGGTAGCTACAAGGTTCATGTAGACACAGCTAGCCATAAGGACGATGCTGGTACCTATTCTGTGCATCTTTACTATATGTTGAATGGTAAGAGAACCTATATCACAGAAACCAAAGCTACAGTCAACCCAGCTGTTGAATCTCGACTAACAGGTAAGCTTAACATCGAAAATATGACTGAAAATGGCTTTGATGTGGTTATCACTGACGTTTCTGGTGCTGGTAAGGCTATCCAAGAGGTACTTGTTCCTGTCTGGTCTGACAAAGACGGTCAAGACGACCTAAAATGGCCTTCAGCAAGCAAACAAGCAGATGGTAGTTACAAGACACACGTGTCTATCAGCGACCACAAGAATAATCATGGGGATTACACTGTTCACCTCTACTATAAGATTGATGGTAAACTCCAAGGTGTTGGTGGCACACATACCAGTGTGCCAGTTCTTCAAGACCTTAGCCACCAATTGACCAATAACGGTTCTTACTACAGTGTTCGTGGTAAATACGATGATATTATTATTGTCAATAAAAAACACGGTCTTTCTAAGGACTATAACCCAGGTGAAAACCCAACAGCTAAGGCAGCCTTTGTTCGTCTTCGTGATGATATGATTAACCAAGGTTTGAATGTTGGACGTTCATACAGTGGTTTCCGTTCTTATGACTATCAAAAAACTC
>NZ_LSIW01000130.1:0-240 GCF_001556435.1 Streptococcus sp. CCH5-D3 | reverse complement strand
GTAATGGGGATGGTAAGTCTTCTAATGGCACTCAAGCCACAACAGGTGCTTTGAATATCCCAGCGACAGGAACTTACTACTTTACACGTGATACAGATATTAAGAAGGAACCAAAAGCAGACCTCAAACCTACTTTTGTTTTCGGTAAGGGTGACCATGTCATCTATGATAAAGTTTTGACAGCTGATAATCACCAATGGATTTCTTACCTTGGTTATGACTATGTTCGCTATTATGCAG
>NZ_LSIW01000013.1:0-471 GCF_001556435.1 Streptococcus sp. CCH5-D3 | reverse complement strand
AAGGCGACAGCCGTGTGCCAATGAACGATGACGTTCCAGCTACTTTCGACGATGGCTCAACTACCAAGACAGTTGATGGCGTTGGTACATACACAGTAGCAGCAGACGGAACAGTAACCTTTGTTCCTGAGAAATCATTCACAGGTAAAGCGCCGGCGGTAACGGTTGTTCGTGAAGATAAGAACGGAACCAAAGCTTCTGCAACTTACACCCCAACAGTAACACCGGTGACTCCGACTGCTACACCAGCAGAATCAACTGGCCCTCAAGGTCTTGTTCAAACTGGAACAGTTACCTTTACTGAAGGTGATGAAGTCGCACCAATTAACAAGGATTCAATTACCCTTCTTGATGAAAATGGTCAGCCAGCATCATCAGTAGAAGCGAAATCACCAGCAGGTGACGTGATCGGTACATTCACTGTTGATAAAGAAACAGGTGTTGTGACCTTCACACCAACAGATAAATCTT